>CAZYPJ010000007.1:0-10540 GCA_964649365.1 uncultured Anaerolineales bacterium
GCGGGATTGTGCACGCCTTCGCCAATCGAGGCGTGGCCCACAAAGCTGGCCACGGCCAGACCGTGTTTGCGCGCCGCGGCCACGAGATCGGGGAAGCTGGCGTCGGGCGTGAACAACTCGACCGCTTGGAAGCCGATCTCGGCGCCGACGCCCAGGAACTGATCCAGCGACATGCCGATCTTGTCGGGCTTGAAAAAGATGGGCAAGACGATGCATTGCTTGATAGGCATACGATTGGCTCCTTTGCGTCAGAACGTGGCGCCCAGTTTGAGGAAATCCTGAGGCTGGCTGGCGATCTTGGGGTATTCCTCCAGCAGGCTCTCGAAAGGCACTACAGGTTGGACGATCAACTCGCCCGAAATCTTGCCCGAGACCAGCAAATCCCAGCAGGCCGCCAAGACGCGCGGCTCATCCCAACGGGGATGGTCGCGGTCGGGCTGGCTGCATGCGCGGGTGAACATGATGTTGGGGATGTTCATATGCGCCTCGGCGCCCAGGTCGAGGCCCGGCCCAAAGGCGCCGGGGAATGCGCCCAGCACCACATTGCCGCCATAGGCCACGCCGCGCAGGGCGTGCTGCACGGCGGGCGCCGCGCCGCTGTACTCGATGGCCACATCCACGCCGCGCTTGGCGGTCATCTCTTTGAGGGTCAAGCCCACGTCGCAAGCGCGCGGGTCGAGCGTGGCGGTGGCGCCGAGTTGCTCGGCGATGGCGCGCCGGCCGGGCAGCGGATCAATGGCGATCACCTGGCTGGCTCCCGCCAGCCGCGCCAATTGCACCACCATCAGGCCGATGGCGCCCATCCCCGACACGGCCACTGCGTCGCCGATGCGCACGTGGCCGTCGCGCACGGCGGCAAACGCGAAATCGGCTGGATCGAGGCAGACCGCCGATTTCCAGGACATTCCTTCAGGCATCACCCAGCAGGCGCCCTCTTTGGCCACACAAGTAGGGCGAAAGCCGCTGAACACGCAGACGCGGTCGCCTTCTTTGACCTTCTTCACCCCGGCGCCTTTTTCGATGACGCGACCCACGATCATATTGCCCACGGCAAAGGGATAAGGCAGCCAGGGGGTCTCGCTCTTGCGGTGAAGTTGATACTCGCGGTCGTAGGGGCCGCGCGCCAGGGCGTAGCCTTTGTAGAACGCCATCTCAGTGCCGTGCTTGGCGGCGGCGAACTCGGCCTTGATGCGCACCTGGTCGGCGTCCAGGGCGGGTTCATCGTAGGGTTGCCAGGCCAGTTGTTCTGGGGCGATGGCTACCAAACGCTTGGGCATGTTGAGCACTCCTTATGGAATTGGGGAACAGCAAGCTGCACGCGCATTATGCTTGGTTGATGTTGGCTGTCAAGCCCACACGGCGCCTCCAGCGTTCAGTCCAGCGGCGGATGTGGGCCAGGTGTACAGGGGTGATTGCCAGCCTCTGCGTTTCCAGGTATTGGGCCAAATCGCGCTGCATCATGGCCCCGGCCCAGGCAAAAAAGAGCGGCATGTCTTGAGGAAGCCCCGCCGCCTCGGTGTAGCCGCGCCACCAGTAGTGCGTCAGGGCGCGGCGCAGGCGCGTGCTGGCGGGCGTCGGCGCGACGCTGGCCCACGGTTGGATGCGCAGAATGGCGTAGGTGCGGGCCAAATCGGCGCGGGGGTCGCCGGCGTGGGCGTTGGCCCAGTCGAGCACGCCAGAGATGCCCTCGGGCGTGGCCATGACATTGAGCGGGTGATAGTCGAGGTGAATGAGGCGATTCTGGCGCGCGGGGAGGGCGCGCAGTCGCTCCTGCATGGCGGATTCGCCATCCCCGGCCCAGCCGAGCCAGTTGGCAGGCAAACGCATCTCGGCGTTGGCGCTCAAGGCGTGGATGGCGGCCTGCGTGCGCCCAAAGGCCATCCCGAGCGCTTCGACGAGGTCGGGACGCTCGAAAACGAGATAGATCAGCGGGCGACCTTCGATCCACGACATCAGCATCGCGGGGCGATCCTGCCAGACGCCGCTGGCCAATACCTGGGGCGCGGGGATGCCGGCGGCAGATACGGCGCGCATCACGGCGACCTCTTTGCGGCAGACATTGGCTTGTTGAGGGCGAAAGATGCGCAGCGCGGCGTCGCATTCGCGCCAGCGCACGCGCCAGATGAGCGTGTCGGCGCCGCCGGTCACGGGGGCGATCACCGCCGCATCGGGCGCTCCCAACGCGCTGAGGACGGCTGACGGCTCGGGGATGAGGGATTGCGTCATCGGCTCCTCCGGCCTTGGCGGCTGCTGCAAAAAAGCAGGGAGAGGCGCGGCGTTCGGCTCTCCCTGCCCAGTTAACAACCAAAAGGATCAGCCGAACAACGCCGCAGCCTGTTCCATTTTGCCTATGACCTGGACGCCGAACGGGCAGCGATCCTCGCACGTACCGCATTGCACGCAGTCGGAGGCGTCGGTCTCCAGCGCGTCGTAGGCGGCGTGGAGGGCGTCGGTCAGGCCGCTCTGCGCCAGCTCGAACAAGCGAATGGTTTGCCCGATGTCAATGGACGATGGGCAGGGCAGACAGTGGTTGCAATAGACGCACTCGCCCTCGATATAACGTTGGAAGCTGCTCATCACCGCCGAAAAGTCGCGCTCTTCCTCGCTGGCTTGAAAATAAGCCAGGGCTGCGTGGAGCTGCGCCACATCCTTGCAGCCGGGCACGATGGTCGAGAGGCCCGGCTGGGCCATGACATAGGCCAGGCATTGCGCCGGCGTGATAGCGACCGTCTTTTGCAGCGTCAGATCGCCGCCGCCGGTTTGCCAGTTCTCCATCGAGATGGACGGCGCTTGCTGCAACAGCTTGCCGCCGGCGTAGGGTTTCATCGCCACCAGCGCCACATTGTGGGCGGCGCAAGCCTCGAACAACTCTTTCTTGCCCGGCAGGGCATGCCCGGCCAGGTTGATGGGGAACATCAGCAGGTCCACATGCCCGCTGGCGACGGCCTGGAGCGAGGTGGAGGGGGTGTGACCGCTAAAACCGATGAGGCGCGCTGTGCCCTTGCGCTTGGCCTCCAACGCGATGCCCAGTAGTCCATCGGGCTGCATGAGCCGGTCGTAATCCTCCTGCGGATCGCAGTTGTGGAGCATCAGCACGTCCACATAATCGGTGTGGTAACGACGGAGAAAGTCGTGCAAGTATTCCTCGGCCAGCTTGGGATCGCGGGTCTTGTCCGACTGGCCATTGGTCCAGGTGGCGCCCAGATGCCCGGCCAGCATCACATCTTTGCGATGCGGCTGAAAGATGGCGCCCATTGTGTCGCGGAACTCGGGCTGCGCAAAGAACAGGTCGAAATAGTTGATCCCCTGGGCGATGGCCTCATGGATCACAGCGGCGACGTGCTCGCGAGGCTGGCCGATGAGGTATTCGGTGCCCAGACTGATGGCGCTGACCTTGAGCCTACTGCGGCCCAGCGTGCGGTATTCCATGGCTCCTCCTTATGGATGGCTCGTGTGCGCGGTTGGGCCAGTGTACGCGGAAATGGGGATGTGTCAAGCGACGCTCACAGGGCTCAAACGTTACATATGCTCAGGCAGGCGATGGCCCAAGCGCTGCTATTTGCCTGTTTTATCCCGAAATCACCCCCGCCTCGTCCGAAGGCAACACTGTGCCCCGCGCCGCTTTTGCTCCAGTCCATCCCATCGCCATCAGCGCGCCGCGCGCTGTCACAGCCAGCAACACCAGCGCGCCGCCGGCCAGCGCCCAACCCGTGGGTCGCTCGCCGATCAGCAGCAGCACCCAAATGGGGTTGAGGATCGGCTCCAGCGTGAGGATGATGACCGCCTCCATCGCCGTGACGTGCTTGATGGCGTAGGAATAGAGCGCATACGAGAGGCCAAGCTGGAACAATCCCAGCAACGCCAACCCCAGCCAGCCGCGCGCATCAGGGGCGGGTTGGCCGAACATGAACGGCAGGCCGCCCAGCGCCGCGATGATGTTGCCCAGCAGCGTGGATTCCAGCGGCGACCCCGCCTTTTGCTTGCGCATCAGCAGCATCATCCAGGCGATGGTGACGCCGCTGAGCGCCGCCATCGCGTCGCCCAGGAAGGATTTGCTGGCGATTCCCTCGCGGAAAAAGAGCGCCATGCCTCCCAGCGAGATGACGATGGCGACCCAATCGAGCCAGGAGGCGCGCTCTTTGAGGAACCACGCTCCGAACAGCGCCACCCACAACGGCGCGGTATATTGCAGCAAGATGGCGTTGGCCGCCGTGGTTAGCTTGCAGGCGGGCACATAGAGCATCACTGTGACCGCGTAGGCCACTGCCCCGCCGATCTGCGCCGCCGACCAATTGAACTTGGGCTTGCGTGCGATGGCCCACAGCATCACCGCTGCGATGGCGCTGCGCATGCCCATGATGGCCATGGGGTGCCATTGCACCCATTTGATCATCACGCCGCCCACGCTCCACAACAAGGCCGCCCCCACCAGCGCGGCGACCGCTTTTCGTTTTTCGGACATCGTCGCCTCCCAAACGGCGCACGAGGCGCTGCTTGCCTGGACTTACGCACAATACACCAGGCTACGGCAGCCTGATCCTCCGTGGCGCTGATCGTCACATTGAGCTTGCTACTTGGCTTTGAGCGCTTCGTGCGCTTCGCGCAGTTGCTCGCGGATGGGGATATGCTGCGGGCACTTGGTCTCGCACTCGCCGCACTCCACACAAGCGTCGGCGGGCTTGCCCTGCACCCATTGCCAAGCCTGGTAGGAGCGACGAGACGGCTCCCACAAGCCATAGACGCGCGCCTCGTTGTATTTCTCAAAAATCCAGGGGATATTGACCTCTTGCGGGCAGGGCTGGCAGTACTTGCAGCCGGTGCAGTAGAGATCGGCCAGCGCCTTCATGCGCGCCAAGTGCTCGTTGATGGCCGCTTGTTCCTCGGCGCTGAGCGTGCGTTCGTCGGAGGCGACGGCCAGGTTTTCTTCCACGTGCTGCATGATGCTCATGCCCGACAGCGCCACCGACACGTTGGGATTGGCGAGCACAAAGCGCAGCGCCAGTTCGGGCACGCGCGTCACGCCCGGTACGAGCTGCGCCAGCGCGTCGCTGGTGACGCCCAACCTACCGCCGCCCACCGGCCCCATGCAGACGATGCCTATGCCGCGCTCGCGGGCCAGGGCGATGCCCTCCTCCAACTTACGGTCGAGCATGTTGTATTGCAGCGTGATAACCTCGGGATAGCCAGTCTCGATGAGCTTGACCAGGTTCTCGTTGGTGTCGTGGAACGAAACGCCGATATGCTTGATGACGCCCTGATCCTTGGCCTTGCGCATCAACGCAGCCAGCTTTGGCTCTACCTTTTGTGTATAGCGTTCCCACGAAATGCCGTGGTGGTTATAGATGTCAATGGAATCTACCTGGAGCCGCTCTAGGCTGTTTTCCAGGTTCTGCTGCCAGCCCTTTTCATCCTCGTATTCGGGGTTCTTGGTAGAGATCACGATGCGGTCGCGCCAGCCTGCCAACGCCTCGCCTACGACGCGCTGGCTATCCTGGTTGCAGTAATTCGCCGCCGTGTCCACATAGTTCAAGCCGCCCTCAAAGGCGCGATGCAACATCGGAATCGCCAGGTCGCGATCCACCCGCGCCGCCTCGCCCTCGCCGATCATCGGCAGGCGCATGGCCCCAAACCCCAGTTGAGAGACGCGATAGCCCGTCCGTCCGAGCGTACGATAAATCACCATCAACCTCCTCACAATGCCATTCTGAGCAGCCTATCAGTATAGGCATTCGTCTGGAAACGCCAAGTCGCTCGCGGATTATAGGCGATTGATGGATTGCGGGGTGTTTTGTTTGACGCCCCCTGGTATTGGTGGTATGATAGCGATAAACGAATGATGGGATGCAGAGGCGCCCCCAGTGCCAGTCGCTCAGCGGCAGGAGATGGGGGCGTAGTATTGTACAAACGCACAGAACGCACAAAGGGGGAACGAGCCGGATGCGTATTGGCATTGATGCGCGGCTGGCTTATTTTCGACAGGCAGGCATCAGCCGTTACACACTGCAATTGATCGAGGGCCTCGCTCGGTGCGACTCGGACGACGAGTTTGTGATCCTGCAGAGCATCAAGAGCAAAGAACCCATCCTCGACCGCCCCAATTTTGCAGTGCGGCGGTTGATTACACCCCGCCCTCATCGCCGCGAACCGGGCACGCTGCCTTTCGAGAGCGCGATGAAGGGTCTGGATGTGCTTCAAAGTCCCGATTTTATCCCGCCATTTCGGCGACGCTGCCAATCGGTGATCACCATTCACGATCTGGTGTTCATTCTCTATCCCCATTTCCTGACCAAAGACGCCGCGCGCTACTATGGGCAGATTGACGAAGCCGTGCGGCGCACTGATGCCATCATTGCCGTGTCGCAAGCCACCAAACAGGATATTGTGCGGCTGCTGGGAGTGCCCGAGCACAAGATCACGGTGATCTATGAGGCGGCCAGCTCGATATTCAAGCCCATGCGCTCGAACGATCTGGTGCAGCGTGTGCGCGGACGTTTCGGTCTGCGCAGCGATTTCATCCTCTTTGTGAGCACCATCGAGCCGCGCAAGAACCTCTCGACGTTGCTCAAAGCCTACCGGCAGCTCCTCAACGATTATCGCCCCGACACCAAGTTGGTCATTGCTGGCGAAAAGGGCTGGCTGTACGAAGAGGTGTTCCAGCTCGTGACCGAACTCAAGTTGGTGGATGATGTCGTCTTTTTGGGACGCGTCTCGACGGAAGAGTTGCTCTGGCTATACAACACCGCCGAGGTGTTGGTGGCGCCTTCGATCTATGAAGGTTTCGGCTTGACGCCGCTGGAAGCGATGGCCTGCGGTACGCCGGTGGTGGTCTCGAATGTCTCATCGCTACCCGAGATCGTGGGCGATGCCGGGCTGCTGGTTAACCCTTACGAGGTGGATGAGTTGACCGTGGCCATCTGGCGGTTGCTCAACGATAGCGAGTTGCGCGCCAGCCTGGCCGAAAAAGGGATCAAACGCGCCGCCAATTTCTCGTGGGACAAGGCAGCGCAAGAGACGCTCAAGCTCTATCGCAGCCTGGCGTGAGGCCAGCATTCCACAACGAGGTGGCATGACAGCAATGGATCGCAGCACAACCCGGCGACGTATCCTATTCCTGACGCCTCAGTTGCCCTACCCGCCCGAACAGGGCACCGCCATTCGTAACTATAACCTCATCGCCCAAGTAGCGCAGCGCCACGATGTCGCGCTGCTGTCTTTCGCGCCGGAACCGCCCTCTTACGACAATCCGCTCAAGACGATTTGTCACCCTTTGGCGACCGTGCTTCCTCCAAGTCGCTCGATTCCAGATCGGCTGCGCACCCTCTTGGCCTCGACCGCGCCCGATATGGCTCGACGCCTCTGGTCGCCGACCTATGCGGAGGCTTTGCGCCGGATCGTTACTGATGAGCGCTTTGACATCGTTCAGGTGGAGGGAATCGAGCTGGCGAGTTATGCCGCGCTGATCCGCCAATGGCTGGGAAAAGATGCCCCTGCCATCGTGTTCGACGATCACAACGCCGAATACATGCTTCAGCGCCGGGCCTTCGAGACCGACGTTCGCAAGCCGGCGCGCTGGCCTTGGGCGGCCTATTCGTTCGTTCAATGGCGGCGGCTTGCCCGGTTCGAGCGCCGCGTCTGTCTTGAAGCCGATGGCGTGGTAGCTGTCTCGGATGGCGCCGCCCAGGCGCTCAAACGGCGGGCGCTGGCGCTCGAACCTCTGGCGTTGCCCAACGGCGTGGATGTGGAGCGTTATCATCCCGGCCTGCCCGATGCGCTGCCCCTGACGCACCCAGCAGTGGTATTCACCGGCAAGATGGACTTTCGCCCCAACATAGATGCGATGCTCTGGTTCTGCCGCGAGGTTTGGCCGCTTGTAGCGGCGTGGCAGCCCGATGCGAGGCTCTACATTGTGGGCAAGAACCCAGCGCCGCGCGTGCAAGCGTTGGCCGTTGATCCAAGCATTATCGTTACGGGCTATGTGCCCGACATTGTGCCCTATTTCGGCGGCGCGGATGTGTACATCGCGCCGTTGCGCATCGGCGGAGGGACCCGGCTCAAGATATTGGAAGCCTTGGCGGCCGGCTTGCCATTGGTAGCCACCACGGTGGGCGCCGAGGGGATCAGCGTCGCATCGGGCGAGCATTGCCTATTGGCCGACGCGCCTACTGCCTTTGCCGACGCAGTGATGGACCTCATCGCTGATCGCGAACACGCTCGCAGATTGGGCGCTCGCGGGCGCGATTTTGTGCTGGCGCACTACGATTGGCGTGCGTTGGCGCCGCTCCTCGACCCGCTCTATTACGCGCTCGCTCAGCGCCGCGCCGCTACGAGATCTTGATCCCTTGCGCCTCTTCCTCCAGCGGCGGCCATTTCAATTCTAGTTTCTCCAGCGTCTCGGCCACGATCTGCGCCACCATGAGGTTGCGATACCACTTGTTGTCGGAAGGAATGATGTACCACGGAGCATAATCGGTGCTGCACTTGGCCAAAGCATCCTCGTAAGCGGCCATGTATTCATCCCACTTGTCCCGCGTTTTCAGGTCGCTGACGCGGAACTTCCAGTGATCCTGTGGGTTCTCCAAGCGATTTTCCAGGCGCTTGCGTTGCTCGTCTTTCGAGATGTTCAAGAAGAACTTTAATGTGATTACGCCGTTATCCGACAACATTTTTTCGAATTCGTTGATCGCGTCATAGCGCTTTTTCCATACCGTCGGAGGAACCAGGTTTTCGACACGCACGACCAGCACATCCTCATAGTGCGAGCGGTTAAAGACGCCCACCATACCGCGCGCCGGAACGGCTTTATGAATGCGCCAGAGGAAATCGTGCGCCAATTCTTCGCTGGTAGGCACCTTGAAACTGGTAACGGAACACCCTTGCGGGTTCAGGCCCGCCAACCCATTCTTGATGACCCCATCCTTGCCCGAAGTGTCCATTCCCTGCAAGATAATCAGCAGCGCATACTTGCCCGTGGCGTAGAACAGCTCTTGCAACACGGCCAGCCGTTCATTCACAGCGATTAGCTCATTCTTGCCATCGGCCTTGCTCATGTCGCGCGTATCTCCAGCATCGTACTTGGCCAGCGACACGTGGCTTCCCGGTTCCACGATAAAATGCTTGGCGATCATTTTCACCCCCATAGAGCGCTACAAGCGATAACCCCAATTGGCGATGGCTGATGTTACGCCGAAACTGAATGTTTGGCAACATGCACGTGCGCTCTACAAGAGTGGGTGACGACCATCATCCCTCATCGGAAAGCAACTTGCGCCGGATACGGAGTGATGCTATAATGCCGCCATGGAAATTGATAATCTTTTTCAAAATCGAACTGACTCTGACAAGGCAGCCGAAGCACGGCTTTGGCGTGCGTTGATCGAAGCAGGCTATTCCAAGACGCGCCCACGCCAATTGGTGGTGAACATCTTGATGCAGGCAAAAGAAAGCCTCAGCCCGGCGCAGATCATGGGCCGCGCCCGATCTCAGCAAAAGCGTTTGGGGCTAGTGACGATCTATCGCACCCTTGACCTCTTGTGCCTGCTGGGGCTGGCGCGGCGTATCCATCTTGATGACGGCTGCCATTCCTATGCTCTGGCCGAAAAGTCGCATGGCCACCACCTGATTTGCAAGGGATGCCAGCAGGTGATCGAGTTCGATTGCAGCAATCTCGACGGGTTGATGGAGCGTGTGCGCCAGCAGACCGGATACGAAATTGAGGAGCACTGGATTGAGCTATTTGGCTTTTGCCCGCGCTGCAAGGCGCGGCAGGACATGCCCTAACTAACACCCTCGCGCCCGAAAGAGGCCCCTATGAGACGATTGCTATCATTATTGATCGCGTGCGCCGTCGCGATTGCGCTTGCGTTGTCGGGTTGCAAGCCTTCCGCTCATCAGGACAGCAGCGCGCCGAATGCACTTGCGCCTGCCAAATTGATTGCGGGAGAAAAGCTCCGGGTTGTCGCTACCACCAGCATCGTGGCCGACATCGCCCAAAATGTAGGAGGTGACGCGATCCAACTCACTACGCTGCTTCCACTGGGCGCTGATCCGCACACATTTCAAGGGTCGCCCCGTGATGTAGCGGCGCTCAGCGACGCCCATCTGATTCTAGCCAACGGCGCTGGCCTAGAAGAATTCTTGGAGCCGCTAATCGAAAGCGCCGCCCCCAAGGGGCCACTGATCGCGCTCTCGGAGGGCATCACGTTGCGGCAGATGGAAGAGCACGAGGAGGGCGAAGGGCATGAGGGAGAGCATCATCATCAAGGCGGCGACCCACACACCTGGACGACGCCGGCTAATGCCAACATTTTTGTACAGAACGCGGAACGCGCGTTGAGCGCCCTTGATCCGGCCAACACTGAGACCTATCGCGCCAATGCCAATGCTTACGTGGGGCAGCTTCAAGAACTCGACGCCTGGGTCAAGTCGCAGATCGAGACCATTCCGGCGGAGAATCGCAAGCTCGTGACCGATCATATGGTCTATGGTTATTACGCCGACCGCTATGGGTTGACGCAAGTAGGCGAAGTCATCCCCGGTTTTA
>CAZYPJ010000007.1:10573-37923 GCA_964649365.1 uncultured Anaerolineales bacterium
CCAAAGCCATCGCTGATCTGGAACAAGCCATCAAAGAACAAGGAGTCCGCGCCGTTTTTGTGGGGATGGGGTTCAACCCCACGTTGGTTCAACGCATCGCCGCCGATACGGGTATCCAGGTCGTCACGCTCTATGATGGCTCGCTGGGGCCAGCGGGCAGTGGCGCAGAAACGTATGTAGGGTATATTCGACATAATACCACTGCGATTGTGGATGCGCTCAAGTGATCGCATCTGAGCGTGAGAGGAGCGGTTCTATGCCCGTCTATAGATATGGCAAAAGCTATCCCCATGACGCTGGCGCGCCAAGCGTCGCGGTGGAAAATATCTCGGTGCAGTACAACGGCCACAAGGCGCTCGATGGGATCACCTTTGAGCTAGTTCGTGGCGAGCGTGTGGCAGTGGTGGGACCGAACGGCGCTGGCAAGAGCACGCTGTTCAAAGTGCTGGCGGGGGTGCTCGCGCCGCAGACAGGGCGCGTGCGCTTGTATGGCGGCGAACCCAGCCAGCATATCTGTGTGGGCTATGTGCCACAGCGCAGCCAGATTGATCTGACATTCCCCGCCACGGTGCGAGATGTGGTACTGATGGGGCGCTATGGCAAGATCGGCCTGTTGCGCTGGCCCGGGCGCCGCGATCATCGCCTGGTGGAGGAATGCTTGCAAGTGGTCAACATGGTACATCTTGCTCATCGGCAGATCGGCGAGTTATCGGGCGGCCAACAGCAGCGCGTCTTTGTAGCGCGGGCGTTGGCGCAAGAGGCCGAGATCATGCTGATGGATGAGCCCTTTACCGGCCTCGACGTATCTTCTCAAGAGGATATCATGCACATCCTCGATGAGCTGACTCGCCGTCATGTTACAGTATTAGTCGCTACTCATGATTTGAATCAGGCAGCATCGTGTTTTACCAGAGTGATGGTGCTTAACCATCGTTTGGTGGCTTTTGGCCCGCCTGATGAGGTATTCACTTCGGATTTGCTGCGCGAAGCCTACGGCGATCAGTTACGCCTGGTTGAAACGGCCAATGGCGCGTTGGCTCTGAGCAATATCGGCTGCTGTGGAGGGCAACAGTAAATATGGCGATGATCTGGCAATTTCTAGCAACGCCCCTAGCGCACGCTTTTATGGTGAGGGGCTTGTTCGCAGCGTTGATTGTGACGGTGGTCTGCGCAGTGCTCGGTACGTTCATCGTGCTGCGTGGTATGGCGTTCCTCGGCGATGCGCTGGCCCATGCGATCCTCCCTGGCGTGGCCATTGGATATCTGGTGGGGGGTGGCGCGCGCGGGCCGCTCTTTTGGTGGGCGCTGGCTACCGGCGTGCTCACCTCGCTGGGCATCGGTGCGCTGACGCTGCAACAGCGCATCAAAGAAGATACCGCCATCGGCGTGATTTTCGCCGGGATGTTCGCCCTGGGCATCGCACTGATCTCGACAGTGCGTAGCTATTCGGTGGACCTGACCCATTTTCTGTTCGGCAACGTCCTGGGTGTCTCTTCTGGCGATCTCATTCTAACGGGCGCATTTGGCGGGCTAGTGTTAGTGCTGATGACGCTGTTCTATAAAGAGTTTATGCTCTTGTCGTTCGATCCCGTTCTAGCGGCCACGCTGCGCTTGCCCACTAAATCGCTGCATTATTTATTGCTGGTTATGCTGGCCATCACCATCGTGATCTCGCTGCAAAGCGTGGGCGTGGGGCTGATGGTGGCCATGTTAGTGACGCCGGCGGCTACGGCCTTCATGCTCACCAAACGCCTCGCGCCGATGATGGCGGTGAGCGCGATCATCGGCGCGTTCTCGGCAGTAGCAGGGCTGTATCTGTCGTACTATGCCAACGTCGCTTCGGGCGCAGCGATTGTGCTGGTATGCACGGCGATCTTTGCGGTGGTCTTTGCCTTTGCGCCAGGCAAAGGCATCCTGGCGCAAAGGTTGAGCAAAAGTTAACCGGCGCTAATAAGCCTGGCGCAGAATCTCACGCGCATCATCCAGACTCATCGTACGCGGATTGTTGGTGACGACGCGAGTCTGGGTCTGCATACAGCTCTGCGCGATTTTCTCCAGAGCCTCCCATGGAATATTGAGTTCGCGCAGCCGCTGCGGAATGCCCAATTCGCGGGTCATGCGGCGTACATACTCGACGGCCTTGGTAGAGGCTTCATCCCACGATAGGCCTTCAGCCGGCTCGCCCAGCAACTCTGCCACGCGGGCATACTTGACTTTGCAGCTGATACGGTTGAACGCCATGACGTGCGGCAGCAATAGCGCATTGGCTACGCCATGATGAACGTGGAACATGCCCCCCATCGCTTGCGCCAGAGCGTGTACGGCGCCCACATTGGCGATGGAGAGCGTCAACCCCGCCAGATAGCTGCCCAGCAACATACCATTGCGCGCTTCAACATCGCCGCCGCGGCTGTATGCAATTGGTAGATTGTCGGCGATCATCGTAATGGCGCGCTCGGCAAAGAAATCGCTCAGGATCGTGGCGCGCTGCGCCGTGTAACACTCGATGGCATGGGTCAGCGCATCCACGCCGGTGGCTGCTGTCAGGCTCGGAGGCAGCGACAAGGTGAGCATGGGGTCCAGAATGGCCACGCGCGGCAAAAGGAAATCCGACCGCACACCGACCTTGCGCTCATCTCTCGGATCTACGAACACCGCCGCTGGCGAGACCTCGCTGCCGGTGCCTGCTGTGGTGGGAATGGCGATGACGGGCGCGCCTGCCTTTGGTAGGCGCTCGACGCCAAAGTAATCGGCTACCGATCCCTCGTTAACCAGCAGGGCCGAGGCCATTTTGGCTACGTCGAGAGAGCTGCCACCGCCCACACCAATGACCAGGTCGCACTGGTTGGCGCGCAAAAAGGACGCGCATTCTTCGACCAGGGTGTAGCGCGGCTCGCCCTCGACGCTATCCCATACCGGCGCGGATTGTTCCAGCGCCTGCAACACCTGGTCGCGTATTCCTGCCTTGACCACGCCCGGGTCAGTGACGATGACCGGGCGCTCGCCGCCCAGGCGCCGAATCTCGCCTTGCAGGCGGCTCAACGCCCCAGGGCCATGATGCACCACTTGAGCGGTAGCGAACTTGCCGATTTGTTCTGCCATGATTCCTCCCCTTTGATCTGATCGCTTGCCCGCGCCGCGAGGCGCAGGCGGTGCAGGCTCGTTTTAGCTCAATCGCTTGATTTCGGGCCGCAGCAGGCCCATTATGCCAAATAGCAGGGCGACCATAGCGCCCTGAACAATAATCACCCAGGGCACGCCGATCTGGTCGGCCAGGGCGCCCGATGGAATGGTTCCTAGTGGCGTTAGTCCCCACATCATCATGCTGACGCTGAGCACGCGCCCGCGATAGGCAATATCGGTGTACGCCTGCACCAGCGTGCCGTCCATCACCATGCAGTTGTTGTTGAAAGCGCCGACACAGGCCACCAGGATCAGTGTAGCGGCCAACGATGGCACGCTGACAAACAGCGCCAACGCGACGCCCATCGCGACCCCCGATATGATGAGCAATTTCCCCTTGCCCGGCATATCGCCTAGCGAGCAGAGCGCCAACGAACTGATCAGCGCCCCTGCGCCGGGGGCCGACATCAGGAATCCCAGGCCGCTGGCGTCAAAGCCCAGATCGTCGCGCGCAAAAGCAGGCATCAAGGTGCGATAGGGCATAGCAAATAACACGCGCACCAGACCCAGTGCTAGGATGCTGAGCAGCACTGGGCTGGCCCGCAGGTAACGGACGCCATCGAGCAGATCCACCCATACCGATGCCCGCACCACACGTTGGATCGGTATTTTGGGCAATTTGACGATGGTCAGAACTGCTAAAAGGTAAAAGCCAGCCATGGCATAGTATACCGAAGCTACGCCCACCGATTCGATCATGACCCCGGCCAACGAAGCGCAAGAGATACCCATCAGTCCCATGCCTACTGAATTGAGCGCGACAGCGTTCATCAACGTCTCACGATCTACAAGGTCAGAGACGATGGCCTGCTGGGCAGGCATGAGAAAAGCAAATAGAACGCCGGTGAATAGCGAACTGGCGGCCAGATGCCAAACCTGGATGGCGCCGACGGTGCACAGCAAGCCGATCACCAAGCTGTTCACCATCATGGCGGCGCGCGTCCACAGCAGCAAGGTACGCTTTTCCATGCGATCGGTGAGGACGCCCCCATAGAGCGAAAGAAAGAGCGTCGAGATCCTCCAACCGGCCCCAACCCATCCGAGCGCAAAGGCCGAACCGGTGAGTTGATAAACCAGCCAGCCCTGCGCGACGGCGCTCATTTCAAAAGTGGCCGACGAGGCCAAACGCCCCAGCCACAGCCAACGAAAGTCGCGATTGCGCAGCGCATCAAAGGTAGCGCTTAGTCGCCAAGAATGGACGGCCATGATAATCCCCCGGGCTGTACGTGGAGTGCAATATAATGCAATGCTTGCGCCAGGTCAAGCATTTCTTGATCGAGTATCAGCTTGTGCTGCACCTGGCCCGATGGTAAACTGGACGCCGACTGGTATCGCTGTTAGTATGTTCGAGTCGAAAGGACCCATAATGAGCATCTATCAACAAGTGATGGCTACCCCCTATCCCAAGTTATCGGTGCACATCGCGCCGGAAGCGGATCCCGATCAACTGAAATTTGTGTATCAGCTCGGCGCCGAGTGCGTCTATACCTGGGTGCGCGACGAGCAACGGAACGTTGCCTTTTTGACCGAGTTGCGCCACAAAGTGGAAGACGCCGGTCTGATGTTGTACATGGTGGGCAATATGACGGTGGGCAAGTCTGACAAGATCCATCTAGCGCTGCCTGGCCGAGACGAAGCCATTGACGATTTTCAGCGTTTCGTCGAAAACTTGGGACGCGCCGGCATCGGAGTCACGACTTTTACCTGGGAACCCGATCAGGTTTGGCGGTCAGAGCCGGGCGAATCGCGAGGGGCCGAGGCTACTCGTGCTGATTTGGCCGAGATGCTTCGACGGCCCTACACGCACGGGCGTCTATACACCGAAGAAGAGTTATGGGCGAACTTTGCCTACCTGATGGAGCGCCTGATCCCTGTGGCTGAAAGCGCTGATGTACGCTTGGCGCTGCACCCCAACGACCCCCCTACCGAGATTCTAGGCGGTATCCCATGCTTGATTCGCAATGCTGAGGCCTATCGCAAGGCCTTCGCCATTGCCAATAGTCCCGCTTTGGGGATGGAGTTCTGTGTGGGCTGCTGGCTGGAAGGAGGTAAGCGTTTTGGCAACTTGCTCGATGGCATTCGCGAATTTCAGGCCGATGGACGTATCGTGATTGTCCATTTCCGCAACGTGACCAGCACACTGCCCGAATTCGTCGAGACCTTTCTTGACAATGGCTATATGGATATGCGCGTGGTGATGCAAACCTTGGTCGAATCGGGCTATCGCGGCACGATCACGCTGGATCACACTCCCAAGTTTGTGGGCGACTATGCTAAAGGCGGCGGCCCGGCCTTTGGCGTTGCCTATATGCGAGCGCTGCTCAAGTGCGTTACACCGGGCCAGTGACATTGATGGATTGTTCGCGATAAAACAAGAGCGCCGATATTGCGTCGGCGCCCTTGTTTTTCCGAAAAGAGGGTCAGTGGAGTCAGGAAATCACAGTATCTGTGGCGACGCCAACCAGTTCGTTGTACAGATCGGGCGATAGACGCGCCAGCGCGCGTTCCAATTCTTCATCACCGATGTCGGTGATTCGACCGCTATCATACTCGGCTTTGATCCAATCGAGTACTGGCTGCAGGCGAGCGTCGCGCTTGTCAATGCCATTGTCGCCTTTTAACCCAAAGCGGGTACGCAGCCAATGGGCGATTCCTGCCGCGCCAGAGGTCTGATTGATAAGCACGCGCACTGGGCGGTTTAGCAGCATGGTGGTATCAAAAGCGTTATAGATCTCTTCGTCTTTGAGCAGGCCGTCGGCGTGGATGCCAGCGCGGGTGACGTTAAAGTCTTCGCCCACAAACGGCGTCATCGGCGGCAGGCGATAGCCTAGCTCTTTGCGATAGTAGTTGGCGATTTCGGTCACCATGCGCAGATTCATGCCATCGGTTGTGCCGCGTAGGGCTGCGTACTCGAAGGCCATTGCTTCCAGCGGCGTGTTGCCGGTGCGCTCGCCGATGCCCAGTAGTGTGCAGTTCACCGCGCCGATGCCATACAGCCAAGCGGTGCCAGCGTTGGCCACGGCCTTGTGGAAATCGTTGTGACCGTGCCACTCTAGCAGCTCGCTCTTGAATTGCGCATAGTGGCAGAACCCGTAGGCGATGCCCGGCACACTGCGCGGCAGCGCCACGCCGGGGTAGCTCACGCCAACGCCCAACGTATCGCAAGCGCGAATCTTGATCGGGATGCCGCTCTCTTGGGAGAGATTGTGCAGTTCCTGCGCCAGGGGCATCACAAAGCCGTAATAATCGGCGCGGGTGATGTCTTCTAGATGGACGCGCGGACGGATGCCTTCCGCCAAAGCCTCTTTGACGACGCTCAAAAATTGATCCATCGCTTGGCGGCGGGTCATATGCAGCTTTTTGAAAATGTGATAATCCGAGCAGCTGGCCAAGATACCCGTCTCAGCGATGCCCATCGTTTTGACGAGTTTGAAATCCTCTTTGCGGGCGCGAATCCAGGCGGTGATTTCGGGGAATTCGTAGCCCAAGGCGCGGCAGGCATCTACAGCATCACGGTCTTTTTTGCTATACAAAAAGAACTCGCTCTGACGAATGATGCCTTTGGGGCCGCCTAGTTCGTGCATGAACTTGAATAACTGCACGATCTGCTGGACTGAATACGGCTCGCGCGCCTGCTGACCGTCGCGGAAGGTGGTGTCGGTAATGAAAATCTCGTCGGGGGGGCGCATGGGCACATGGCGATGGGTAAAAGGAATCTTGGGTACTTCGCTGTACGAATACAACAGCCGGTACAATTGCGGCTCGTCAACATCTTGCAAACTGTATTGATATTCAGTTTGTTCGAGCGTGTTGCTTCTCTTGCTGAATTCTAGCATCTCTCTCTTCTCCTTTCTTCTTGGGCGCTTTTCGATTCGATACGAGAGACTCTGCCGTGTTACCGATGACTCCAAGATAAATAAAAGCCAGTTCCCCCTCTGAGGAGAACTGGCCTGTCATCCCTGACAAACGGCGCGCTCGCCTGCCTCAGCAGCGGAAAATACCGCCCGGCTGGTTAGGCCTGGCGGGCCTGATAGGTTCAGGGATACGAATCTGCTGCTGCAACATGCGCACCTCGCGATATAGACAAAGGCGCTCTTCCGAGCGCCTTTGACATCGTTAATTCAATATAGCAGAAAGCTCTGTATCTGTCAAGATTTGTTCCGTTTATCTCCAGGGCGGTGTCAGAAAATGGGATGGCTTCCGGATGCCAGCATTGGGCCGCCAGATGGCCATGTTATGTTGCATACCAGCGAAGTCTCTCCTGAATGGCGCGTAGCGGCCCTACTGTATCTTTCGCTATATAATTGGTCTTATCGGCAACCCTACGATTTTCTTGACGCCGCCCTGCGTTTATCTCACGACACAGATTCCATATCACGAAGGCCAGCTTTGTTTGCCGCCATCCACACGTAACACCTGGCCGGTGATGTACGAGGCCGCGTCCGACGCTAGGAACGCCACAGCGCGCGCCACCTCGATGGGCCAGCCGTAACGCTCCAAGGTGCCCTCGTGCACCATCTTGCTTTCGTCAATGGGGCGACTGGCCACAAAACGCGGCGTGACCGTGTCGCCCGGCGCGATGGCGTTGACGTGTACGTTGTAGGGCCGCATCATGACCGCCAAGCAGCGGGTGTATTCGTGTACGGCGGCTTTGGCGGTAGAATAGATCGCTTGGGTGGCGTTGCCCGCCAAACCGGCGATGCTGCCGATATTAACAATCCAGCCCGATTTGCGCTCCATCATCTCGGGGGCCACTTCTCGGCAGCAGTAAATACAGGTCATCAAGTTGCGGTCGAGCACGGCCTTGATGTCATCCACCGAGATATGCACCGCATCGTTCCCCTCGGGCTTGCCGCCCAAAGGTCCCGATAGCCCTTTGGAGCCAATGTCGCCGCCGGCGCAGTTCACCAAGATGTCAATACGCCCGAATTGGGCGCGGATGGCCTTCGCCATCGCCGAAACCACAGTTGGATCGGCCAAGTTGCCGTGCAGCGCCAACACCTCAACGCCATGTTCCTGGGCGATCTGTTGAGCGACGGCTTCCAGCGAGTCGGCCTCGTTAAAAGCCCGCGATGAGGTGGCCGTAGTGCCTTGCACCACTACATTGGCCCCCAAGCTGGCCAAATGAGTAGCGATCACCCGCCCGATGCCCCGCGACGACCCCGTGACCCAAGCGATCTTGCCTGCCAGAAGTTTCTCTGCCATGTTCGCGATCTCCTTATGATACTTGTTGCAGGTCGGCTTCCAATGTCGCTGTGGCCAGACAGTGGCCCCGGTAGCCATCCACCTGTACATCTCGCTGAATCGCCCCGCGCTCTGCCAAGCGCGCCATCAAGCGATCCCACTCCCATTCGTCCCAACCAAACAGGCGTCGCACACCGGCTTCAGGGTAGGCCACCACGTTGCGCAGATAGCGTAACAGCAGCGTATCCATCGCCTGATCGGTGCTGATGCGTCGCGCTGCTTCGGGCACATCGGGAAAGCGCCGCAAGAAGAGGTCATACACATAAGCATAGCCCCAGCGATTGGCATCCGAGATGCCCGCTTTGACGATCTTGAGCTCGGCCTGTAGCTCAGTGATAGCGCGCTCAAAGCGCCGCGCTGTCGGCCCGCCCCCAGCCAGGCCCACTTCCTGGCGCAAGCGGCTCGTGGCCATCGGACCGAGGTTCAGCAGCGCTTCATAGATGTTCTTGGCTTCGACGCTGAGCTTGCCCTCTTCGTAACGCTCCAGGTAATCTTCTATGTCGCCATAGTTGGGTGAGAGCGCATAGAAATAGGGCAGCAATTCGAGCGAGACTAGCGTGGGTTTGTCACGCAGCACTTTGCCATAGTAAACCATCCCACGCGATGGAAGCGAATCTTTCCAGTTCCAGGCGCGGCCAATGTCGTCGTCAAAGTGGGTGTTGGGCACGGCCCGACGGCTGCCCGCGATGGCCGCCCACAAAGTGGGGATCTCGATGCTCTTGTCGCTAAAGAGATAGCAGAATCCCACCTCGTTGACGAACTGAAGCGCCTGCTCCTCGGTGTGAGCGCGCAAATCGGGCGTGCGATGGTAGCGCTGATCGCGCAACGCCTCGATTGTTTCCAACGAGTACAAGCTCAACATCACGCCTCAGGCCACGAATTCGCCAATCAGGATTTTGTCTTGCAACTGTTCCTGGGTCATGGTGCGGGCGCGAGCGATAGGCACGCACTGCTCTTTGAAATAGTCGAGCATCGCGGTCGCCGTGCGCAAGTCGTTGCGGCGCCCGTATTGCACCGGACAGGTAGTGAGCGCCTCGACAAAAGAGAATCCCGGATGCTGGAACGCGTCTTTGAGCGCTTTGATGAGTTGGCGCACATGATATACCGAATAGCGTGCGACATAGCTGGCCCCAGCGGCCACCACCAATTGGCTCACGTCAAAGGGCTTTTCGGGGTTGCCATCGGGCGTGGTCATGGTGCGTGCGCCATGCGGCGTGGTGGGCGTGACCTGGCCGCCCGTCATGCCATAGATGCCGTTGTTAGCGCAGATCACCGTCATATTGACGTTGCGGCGCGCAGCGTGGATCAGGTGATTGCCGCCGATAGAGACAATATCGCCATCGCCGCCGATGACCACCACTTTGAGGTTGGGGTTGAACAGCTTGGCGCCGGTGGCGAAGGCGATGGGCCTACCATGGGTGACGTGCAACGTATCCGCCGCATAGTGTGGGCTGGGGATCCAGCCGCCGCAGCCGATGCCCGAAACAAAGAGCATATCGCCCATATTCCAGCCCAGTTCGTCAATGGCTCGCAGGATAGCGGTCATCAAGATGCCGTGTCCGCAGCCCGGACAAAAGGGTGTGGGGAACGATTGCGGGCGGATCATCCGCACAATGGATTCGTTGGTTCCTGGTTTCATTCTCGCCACCCCTGAACGGCGGCGACGATCTCGCGGGGAGCAATAACTTCGCCGTCGGTTTTGTGATAGCCTCTGGCTGCCGGGGCCAGGCGTTGTACCTCGCGCAGTACCTGCCCGCGATTCATTTCCGGCACGAGCCCCCGTCGCGCGCGGGCCGTCATTTGGCGCACAGCGTCCTCGGCAAAGGGCCAGAGCGTGCCCAGGCGCAACAGCCCTACGCGGCGTCCCTCGCGCCGCAACTCTTGAGCGGCGCGGTAGGCGCTGCGCGCTGTAAAGCCGTAGGCAATGAGCAGGGTATCCAGCTCATCCTCATCGCATAGCAGCGTTTCGGTGCGCACGATCTCGTCGCGGTGGTCGGCGATCTTGCTCACAAAGCGCGCCACCAGCGCGGCTTGGGCGTCGGCCTCGTCAGTGCGGCGGTATCCTCGCGCGTCATGGGTTGAGCCGGTGACGAGCAACTGCTCGCCCATACCGAAAATCGGCATCGAGGGCACGCTTTCCCCGCCAAAAGGAGGTTCGCCTGGCGTGTACCGCCGACGATATAATTCGATCTCGGCGGGGATCTCGATCCCTTCGCGCAAATGGCCGACGCCTTCGTCGCCTAGCACGATCACTGGCGTGCGAAACTGCTCGGCCAAATTAAAGGCGCGGATGGTCTGCCAGTAGAGATCGGGAACCGACCAGGGCGAGAGCACAATCATCTCATAGTCGCCGCTGGCTCCCCACCGCGCCTGCATCACGTCACCCTGGGCGGGGCGCGTAGCTTGGCCGGTGCTCGGCCCTGCGCGCTGAATATCTACCACCACCAGAGGCGTTTCGGTCATGATGGCGTAGCCTAGGTTTTCGAGCATCAAGCTGAACCCTGGGCCGGAGGTGGCCGTCATTGCTTTGGCCCCGGCCCATGAGGCGCCGATGACCGAGGCGATGGATGCTAATTCGTCCTCCATTTGCACAAAGACGCGACCTTCCATGCCGCGAAAGCGTCGCGCGGTGTGCTCCATGATCTCGCTGGCCGGCGTGATGGGGTAGCCAGCATAGAAATTGCACCCTGCGGCGATAGCCCCTTCAGCGCAAGCCTCATCGCCCTGCATCAAGTAGCGCCCGGGGGTGAGTCCGCTGGGCGCAGTGTACCAACCGTTCGTTGTCATCTAGGCCTCTTGTACCACAATGGCTAGATCGGGGCAGAGCAGTTCGCAAGTGCGGCAAACAGTGCAGCGCTCGATCTGTTTGACATAGACAGGGTGAAACCCTTTGAGCCACTGGTTTTGATCTATATCGAGCACCTGGCGTGGGCAAGCGCCCACGCACAGGTAACACCCTTTGCACCATTCGGGGTTAATGGTAATCGTCACGGTCATCGGTTCGCCAACTTTTTACGGAATTGGGCCGTCAGCGCCGGCAGTACCTGGAACAAGTCGCCCACAATGCCGTAGGTGGCGATGTCAAAGATCGGAGCTTCAGGGTCCTTGTTGATCGCCACGATCACGCGCGCGGTGGACATCCCTGCGCGGTGTTGGATGGCGCCCGAGATACCGCAGGCAATATACAGATCGGGGCGCACTGTGCGACCTGTTTGACCCACCTGGTGAGCGTAGGGAATCCAGCCAGCGTCCACCGCCGCGCGCGAAGCGCCCACCGCAGCATTCAGCACTTGGGCCAGTTCATGCAACGGCGCGAACCCCTCTGGGCCGCCCACGCCGCGCCCGCCGGACACAATGATCTTGGCGTCGGCAATGTTGACATCCTCGGCTTCGGTAAGAAAATCGAGCACCTTGGTCACAATCTGCTCTTCACTCAGCCGCGCGGGAACTGGCACGATCTGTCCCTGGCGAGCGGGATCGGCCTTGGGGATGTCGAACACGCGATGGCGTACGGTGGCCATCTGCGGGCGGTGATTGGGCGTGAGGATCGTCGCCATGATGTTGCCGCCATAGGCCGGGCGCGTCTGGCGCAAGAGCTTGGTATCCGGCTCGATCTCGAGGCCAGTACAGTCCGCCGTCAGGCCGGTAAAGAGCGAGGTGGCCACCGAGCCGGCTAGGTCGCGCCCACGCGAGCTAGCGCCCAATAAAAAGATCTCTGGCTTGTATTCGCGAGCCAATTCCACCAAGATGCGCGCATAAGGTTCAGTGCGATAGACGCGCAAGGTGGGGTCGTCGGCCAAGAACACGCGGTCAGCGCCATAGGCGATGGCCTGCTGCGCTACCTCGGCCATATTTTCGCCTAACACGCAGGCCGTAAGCGTCGTTCCCAGTTGGTCGGCCAGGATGCGCCCTTGTCCCATCATCTCCCATGAGATACTGGCGGCGCGCCCCTGGAATTGCTCCACCCACACCCAAACGCCCTGATAAGCGCTGAGGTCGCCTACCTCTTGCTGTTTTTCGGGCAGGCTGAGGGCTTGTGTAGGGCATTCGCCGATGCACGCGCCGCAGGCGGTGCAGTTATCGTTCACTACCGCCACCGAATTGACTAATGCCAATGCCGCAAAGGGGCAAACATCCACGCAGGCCCCGCAACCGATACAGGCACTTTCATCAATAATCAACAACGCCATCTTTGCCCCCTATACCACTTTGTCGGCCAAGAGCTTGTCGGCCAACGCGCCCGCTAGATCGTCTACCGTCTCGCCCGCGATCATCTCGACCTTGCCTTCGCGCTTGGGTGGAGTGAACACCTTGACCACTTTGGTGGGCGAGCCATTCAGTCCAAAGAGCTTCAAATCCGAACCGGGCAATTCGGCTGGCCCCCACACGGGGATCTGCATCTTGTTCGCCTTGCGGATACCCCGGAATGTGGGGTAGCGGGGCTGGTTGATGTCTTTGACCACGGTGAGCAACGCCGGCAAACTGGTCACGACGATTTCGCGTCCCTCTTCGAGCAGACGTTCGACTTCGATAGTGCGCGCCGCCGGGTCTACCGCGCGAATTTTGGACACATAGGTAAGTTGGGGAATGCCCAATTGGTTGGCAATGCCAGGCCCCACCTGGCCGGTGTCGCCATCCATCGCCTGCTTGCCGCAGAGCACGATGTCATAGTCGCCCAACTTCTTGATGGCTTGCGCCAGTGTGTACGATGTGGCCCAGGTGTCGGCCCCAGCAAAGTCGCGAGCGCTGAGCAACACAGCATCGTCGCAGCCCATCGCCACCGCATCTTTCAGCTCTTTTTCGGCTTTGGGCGGCCCCATGGTGACGACCGTTACCGAACCGCCGTGGGCCTCTTGCAGACGGATGGCCTCTTCGATGGCATAGGTATCAAACGGGTTGATGATCGAAGCCACCTCGTCGCGCATGAGGGTGTTGGTCTCGGGGTTGAACCGCACCTCGGTGGTATCGGGCACCGATTTGATGCAAACAATAATACGCAAAGTATCGCCTCCTCGTCGTGCTACGAATGGCGTGAGCTATTCCTCGGCTTCCCAGGCTTCGCGGTCATAAGCGGGCATTTCGCAGCGCAGCGGGCGATCCTCGCGATAGCCCAACGCATACTGCGCTTGCATGATCTGGTGAATCTCGCGGCTGCCCTCATAGATCACCGCGCCCTTGCTGTTGCGCAGGTAACGCTCCACATCATACTCATCCGAGTAGCCGTAGGCGCCGTGAATCTGCACTGCGTCGGAGGCCGACTCGAAGGATGCATCGCAGGCCCACCATTTGGCCAGCGAAGTCTCGCGGGTGTTGCGTAAGCCCATGTTTTTCATCCAACCGGCCTGATAGCACAGCAGGCGGCCCGCTTCGATGCGCTGTACCATCTTGGCGATCATCTGCTGCACCAATTGATGCTGGCCGATGGGCACACCAAAAGTATGGCGCTCGTTGGCATACTTGAGGCTGGCATCCAGACACGCCTGTGTGAGGCCGATGGCCCCACAGGCCACGGTGTAGCGCCCGTTATCCAACGCGCTCATGGCGATCTTGAATCCCTCGCCTTCTTCGCCCAGGCGATTGGCCGCCGGTACGCGCACATCTTGCATCGAGATAAAGCCGGTGTTGCCGGCGCGCACGCCCAGCTTGCCGTGAATTGTGCCCGTCGAGAGGCCCGGCGAATCGCGCTCAACGATAAAAGCTGACATGCCACGGTGTTTCTGCGACTTGTCGGTATAGGCGATGATGATGAATTGGTCAGCCACATCGGCCAACGAAATCCACATCTTTTCGCCGTTGAGGATGTACGAATCGCCATCGCGGCGAGCAGAGGTCTCGATAGCCGCCGCGTCGCTGCCGGCGTTCGGCTCGGTCAGAGCGTAGGTCGCGATGCGTTCACCCATCGCCTGGGGCACGAGGTATTTCTGCTTTTGCTCTTCAGTGGCCCATTGGAGCAACGTCATGCTGTTAAGCCCTACGTGCACCGAGAGGATCACCCGCGCCGAGGTGTCCACCCGCTCTAGCTCCTCGCAGGCAATGCCCAGCGAGATATAATCCATCCCTGCGCCGCCATACTTGACAGGAATGCAGATGCCCAACAATCCCTGAGCGGCCATTTTCGGTAAGAGCGATTTATCGAATGTCTGGTCGCGGTCGTGCTCTTTGATGTGAGGGGCGATCTCGCGTAAAGCGAACTCGCGCACCATTTTGCGCACCATCTCGTGTTCTTCGCTGAGTCGGAAATCCATCGTAGCAGCCTCCTTTGGACGCACCTGGATCGCCTGCCTGAGGGCAAGCAGTTGGGAGTATACCACCAAGCCCAACGTCAAGCAAAGCCAGCGCAGGCTGTGCGAATGTGGAGAAATCGCTATTATCTTGCCTCTTGCTTGACGCACGCTTCACACCTTGCTAGAATCCGATGCTAGAGCCTATCCATACACGCCAAACAGGTATTCAGCCTATTGCGCCAGCATCCAACGAAAAGGAGGCCGTACTGTGTCTCGTTGTGATTCGCGATCCAAGTCTTGCCCTTGCTCGCTCGTTGCACTGATCGGTATTTTGTTGGCCGTCGGGCTGCCACTGGAAACGCGCGCCGTCCAGTCACAGGCCGAACTGCCATCCGCTTTGGACTGGCGCGATCACGGCGGCAACTACTGCCCGCCCGTCCGCGATCGCGGTGACTGCGATAGCTCTTGGGCCTTTGCGGCCATCGCGGCGCTGGAATCACGCTATGCGGTGGCCACCGACTCGCCAGGTCGATTTATTGATTTGTCCGAGCAGACGCTAATTTCTTGCCAGGGAGGAAGTCTGGGCTGTTCTGGGGGCAGCGCCGAGGCCGCTGCCCAATTCTTGCAAAATCAGGGCGCGCCCCCGGAGAGGTGTTTTCCGTATGTCGGCGGCGTGAGCGATTGCGCTAATGCTTGCCCGAATTGGTCGCCGCGCGCCATTCAGATCGCTAGTTACTATCCCGTCAGCCCGACAATAGAGGCGCTCAAAACCGAGCTGCAAAATGGCCCGTTTCAGGTTGGCTTTGACTTTTATAATGACCTGCAATTCTATGCCGGCGGTGTGTACGAGTACACCAGCGGCAAGTTTTTGGCCAAACAATCGGCTTTGTTGGTAGGCTATGCCGATGATCCTGGTCACTATGGCGGTGGGTACTTTTGGGCGCTCTACAGCTTTGGCCCCTCCTGGGGTGAGCAGGGTTTTCTCAAGATCGGCTACAGCCAAGTGACGGGCGTTGTCGGCTTTGGACAAGGGGCCTATGCCTACAACGTGTTTCTGCCAACTGCGGATGCATCTGAGGGAGATGATTCCAGCGACACAGCCAGACCCATTGCATCGGGTGAAGTGCAAATTCACAGCTTATTGCCTGCTTTCGATGAAGATTGGGTCGTCTTTACAACTACGGCTAAGGCCGATATCACGCTTGCTACGAGCGGGCCAGCCGGGAGCAGTACACAGATGCAGATCTATGATGCTTGGGGCGAGGATGTCGGCTGTGCGAACGCGGTTGGCCAGTACGCCAGCCTCACCTTGCCGCTAAAAGCTGGCGTGTATCGCGCCCGCATCACGCCGAGTTATCCTGACGAGATACTTTCCTGCTATTTCCTATCGCTCTCGGTAGACGCCTGGCCCTACGAGCCGCCTGCTTTGTGGTTGCGCGGTTTCAGCCCCAAGTCGGGCGGCTGGACCAGCCAAGATCAATATCCCCGCATGTTGGGCGATGTAAATGGCGATGGCAAAGACGATGTCGTGGGCTTTGGCAGTAAATGCGTGTACGTATCGCTTTCCAGCGGCGCGGGCTTTGGCGGCGATACGCTATGGATCACTAATTTCGGCGACAAGGCGGGGGGATGGACGAGCCAAGACCTTTACCCGCGGATGATGGGTGACGTGAACGACGACGGCAAAGCTGATCTAGTTGGTTTTGGGAACAATGGAGTCTATGTAGCGCTTTCCACCGGCAAAGAGTTTGCTGCACCTGCAATGTGGATCTCTAACTACAGCGTCAAGGCGGGAGGCTGGACAAGCCAGAATCTTTACCCACGGTGCATCGCTGATGTGAACGGCGATGGCAAAGCCGATGTGGTCGGGTTTGGTCATGCAGGAGTCTATGTATCGCTTTCTACGGGCAACAGCTTTGGCGCGCCGACGATCTGGCTGAGCACTTTTGGACGAGGGGCAGGCGGTTGGACGAGTCAGGATCTCTATCCGCGTACCCTGGCCGATGTCAATGGCGACGGCAAAAGCGACATTGTCGGCTTTGGAAACAAAGGGGTCTATATTTCTCTGTCGACGGGCACCGGCCTAGGTGCAGCCAAACTGAGCCTGGCCGACTTTGGCGTAGGAGCTGGATGTTGGGCCAGCCAGGATGCCGTGCCTCGGATGGCGGCGGACACAGACGCCAACCAGAGGGCCGATATCGTGGGGTTTGATGAGAATGGCGCGATGGTCTCGCTACGAGGCGCCGCATCGTTTGCCGCGCCATTGCTGCGCAAGCACTCCTTTGGCGTCGATGCCGGCGGCTGGAGCAGCCAGAACAGCTACCCGCGTGCAGTAGGTGATGTCAACGGCGACGGCAAAGCCGATCTGGTCGGCTTTGGCAGCGTCGGCGTCTATGTCGCCATCATGCCCTAAGAATTTGACAAATTGCGTCCGCGCACTATACTGTGAACAGATGTTCATAAGTGAACATCTGTTCACAGGAGGGATAATATCACTGTCACACAAGAGCAACACCGGCTGCTTTATCGTATCGCTCACGCCTATTATGATGAAGGGCTAACTCAGGAGCAGATTGCCCGAAGATTTGGGGTGTCTCGTCCCAAGGTGTCGCGCCTATTGCAACAAGCGCGGCAGGAAAAAGTTGTAAGCATCGTCATCATCCCACCGCCCGGCGACGGCGCTGGCCTGGAACACGCCCTGGAGCAACGCTACGGGCTGGAAGAAGCTATTGTCGTTACTTCCAGCGACTCTGCCTCGCGCGGCGCGACGGTTCGCGAGCTAGGGCCGGCCGCTGCCGAATGCCTACTGCGCTCGATCCCAGACAAAGGGATCGTCGGGATTGCGTGGGGTTCGACACTGCTAGCGATGGTGGACGCGCTTCCCAGCCGCGCTATGCCCGCTGTGACCATTGTGCAGATCGTGGGGGGATTGGGGCCAGTGGACTCGCGCGAGCACTCTACGGAACTAGCGCGTAGAGTGGCGCATAAGCTTGGCGCTCAGTTACGGTTGTTGCCTGCTCCGGGCGTGGTCAACAGCCGCGCCGCCGCCGAGGCGCTCCGCGCCGACGGCCAAATCGCCGCCGCGCTGATATTAGCAGCCCGCGCCGATGTGGCTGTGGTGGGTTTGGGCGCGCCTTCTCCCGGCGCATTGTTACTGCGCGATGGCTCGATCATTTCTACCTCAGAGATGCAGACCATCATCGCCGCCGGTGCTGTCGGCGACCTCGCCTTACGCTATCTGAAAGCGGATGGCCAGCCCCTCGAACTGGAGATCAATGACCGTATCATCGGTCTTACTCTGGAGCAGTTGCGACATATTCCCCGTGTGATCGGCGTCGCCAGCGGTGAGAACAAGATCGCTATCATCCGCGCCGCTCTGCGCGCCAGATTGCTCCACGTCCTGGTCACCGATCAAGTCAGCGCCGCTAGATTGCTGGAGGAGGAATCAGACGATTGAGTGCAATTGCAGTGGATCGAACCCCCGACGAGTTAATCGCCCACGCCGCTGATGTCATTGGGCGCGAAGCCGAGGCAGTACACCGGCTGGCCGCCGATCTGGATGAGCGTCTGGGCGATGTGGTGAGCGCTTTGCTGCATTGCCAGGGACACGTGCTGGTGACGGGCGCGGGCACATCGCGAGCTATCGCCGAGCGACTTGCCCACCTGTTGTCATGCTGCGGCACGCCGGCCTTGTTCCTCAGCGCCTCTGACGGTCTGCACGGCGGAGCCGGCGCTATCACCGCGCGAGACGTGGTCTATGTTATCTCCAAGGGCGGGCAAAGCGCCGACATCAACAAGCTGGTCGAGATCGCCCATGCGCGCGGAGCGATGGTCATCGCGCAAACGGAGAAACCCGATTCCCCTCTGGGGAAAATGAGCGACTTGGTGTTGCGCCTGCACGACATTGGGCGCGAGGATCCGTTCGGCTATATCGCTACCAGCAGTTCGTTGGTCAACGCCGCGATGGGTGATGTGCTCTGCGTGCTGCTACTCGAAGCGCGCGGCTACACGCTGGAAGCCTTTGGTCAGACCCATCCCGAGGGCGCCGTGGGCCGCAGCCTAGAGACCGAGAGGCCCAAACTATGAGAGTCGCCTTTCTAGTAGGCCCAAAGATGTTCCAGCTACGCAATGTTCCCGATCTAGTCGCTCCTGCTGATGGCCTGGTGCTGAAAGTGTGCGCTTGTGGTGTGTGCGGCTCGGATTTGCGCCGCTGGCGCGAAGGGCCGACCGCTGGC
Source organism: uncultured Anaerolineales bacterium (assembly GCA_964649365.1). GTDB lineage: Bacteria > Chloroflexota > Anaerolineae > UBA1429 > UBA1429 > CAZYPJ01. The sequence continues at coordinate 29,460 of CAZYPJ010000007.1, forward strand.
GTAGATAATAGCATTGTGCCCGGCCACGAGGTAGCGGGCGTTGTCGTCGAGGTTGGCAGCCAAGTGCAGGGTTATGTCGTAGGCGACCATATCGCCCTAGCGCCCGATATCCATTGCGGCCAATGCTATTATTGTAAGCATGGCCAGTACAATCTCTGCGACAATATGCGATTGCTTGGCATCACACCCGGCTACTGGGGCGGCTTTGCCGACAAGATGATGCTGACCCGTGAGACATTAACCAACGGCATCGTGCACCGGATGCCAACCAATCTATCGTTCGATGATGCGGCGCTTTCCGAGCCGCTTTCATCGGTGCTCTCAGCGCACGAGCAATTGGGCGCGAGCCTGGGCGACACGGTCGTGGTCATCGGGGCTGGCCCCATCGGCTGCCTGCACATCGCCGTCGCTAAGGCGCGCGGCGCGCGTGTGATCGTATCCCAACGTAGCGAAACGCGGCGTCTGTTAGCGCGTTTCTTCGTCCCCGACGCTATCCTCGATCCATCACGCGAGAATATCGTGGCGCGCGTGCGCGAATTGACCGACGGCGTCGGCGCCGACGCCGTCATCTGCGCCAACGGCGTGGCCGAGACTGTAGCGCAAGCCGTCGAGATGACCCGTAAAGGAGGCACCGTCGTGCTTTTCGGCGGCCTACCAAGAGCCAACCCATTGGCGTCGTTCAACGCAAACCTGGTGCATTATGGCGAAATCCGCATCATCGGCGCATTTTCATACCTGCCCACTACTCATGCTTTGGCGCTCGATGTGTTGGCGCGTAGGATCATCCCCACTGAGAAGTTAGTCACACACCGCTTTTCCCTGGAGCAAATCGCGCAAGCATTCGAGGTTGCGGATAGCGGCTCCAGCCTCAAAGTGCTCGTCGCCCCAGAATCAGAGTGTGTCGCAAGAGGATGAATAATGTCCATAATCGGGCTTGACATCGGCACTACCGGCTGCAAAGCGCTGGTATTTGATCGCGAGGGGCGCATTATCGGGCGCGCCAGCCGCGAATACCCGATCCTTACGCCCCAGCCTGGCTGGGCGGAGCAAGATGCTGAACTGGTCTGGCATTCGGCGTGGGACGCGCTGCGCGAAGCCGTTGCAGCAGCGCGGGGTGATTCTCCCGTGGCGCTGGCGCTATCGGCGCAAGGCGAAGCGGTCACGCCGGTAGATAGCGACGGACGCGCGATTAGCCCCACAATTTTGGGGATGGATACGCGCACCATAGCTGAAAACCAATGGCTGACAGAGCGTTTCGGCGCCGAGGCGCTTTTCCGGCGCACCGGCATGACGATGCACACCGTCAACACCTTTCCCAAATTGCTTTGGCTCCAACGCCACATGCCGGATATATGGAGACACGCCCAACAATTTCTGCTCTACGAGGATTTTTTTCTGCGCCGACTGGGTGGAACCGCGAGCATTAGCCATTGCCTGGCTTCACGCACCCAAATGTACGACCTGATCCGGCGCGACTGGGCCGACGATCTTTTAGCGGCCTGCGGCGTCGAGCGCGAGCGTTTGGCTCGTCTGGCGCCCGATAATGGCGGCGTCGTAGGATCACTGCGCCCCAACTTGGCCTGTGAGCTAGGTGGCACTCGCGAGATGCTACTGGGGAGCGGCGGCCATGATCACGCCTGCGCCGCGCTGGGCGCCGGCGTCTGCCAGCCTGGCCTGGCGATGGTTTCGACGGGTACCGCCGAGGTTGTCGAGGTCGCCATGAGCGCGCCGTCGCTCGACGAACGGTTGCGACAAGGCCACATCTCGATCTACCGGCATGTGGTCCCCGAATTGTTCGTGGCTATGACGCTCAATCACTCGGGTGGGCTGGCGCTGCGTTGGCTCCGCGACGCGCTCTATTGCGTCGAACGCGATCGGGCGTTGGCCGCCGGGCGCGATCCCTATGACGATCTGCTGGCTGATGCGCCCGCCGGCCCGACCAGTCTGATGATGCTGCCGCACCTTTCCGGCAGCGGCACGCCCATTCTGGATACCACATCCAAAGGGGCCTTCATCGGCCTGACTTATAACACTACCCGCGCCGAGATGGCCAAAGCGATATTGGAGGGGCTGACTTTTGAGCTACGCGCCAATCTCGACCTGCTACGCGAGGGCGGCGTCGCCATCAAGTCGCTCCACGCCGTGGGCGGTGGGGCGCGCAGCCCTTTGTGGCTTCGCCTAAAAGCCGATATTTGCAACACACCTTTGCGCGCGCCCCGCGTCACCGAGGCAGCCTGTCTGGGCGCGGCGCTGCTGGCAGGCGTGGCGGCGGGTGTATATACCAACCTCAACGCCGCCGTGGCGCAAACCGTATCCTTCCAGCAATGGATCGAACCCGATTGCGAGTCCGTCGCTGCTTACGAACGGCGCTACCGCTTGTATCAGCAGCTTTACCCGGCGCTGATCGCGCTTCAGCGCCAGCTATAACGCATAGCACAGTCGGTTGTTTACCATCGTTCACCACAAAAATGCCTAGAGGTAGATGCCAATGGAACTGTACCGTCGTTTGCAGCGACTAGAGTCCGAGGGCAAGCCTATCCGCGTCGGACTGGTAGGCTGCGGCCAGATGGGGTCGGGTTTCGTCCGTGTGACGAATCGCATGGTGGGCATGAATACGAGGGCCATCTCGGATATTGATGTCAAGCGCCCGCTGGGCGTGTTCGCCGCCCTGGGGCTGGATAAGGATGACGTCGTCGTCACCAACCAACACAATGTCGCCGAGGATGCGCTAAGGCGCGGCAAACGTGTCATCACCGAAGACGCCGTGCTCCTGCCTCAATTGGAAGGACTGGACGCTCTGGTCGAAGCCACCGGCATGACCGAAATCGGCGCTGAGGTTGCATGGAACGCTATCCTCAACCGCAAGAACATCGTCATGCTCAACGTCGAGACCGACGTCACTGTAGGCGTGTTGCTCGACCGTATGGCGCAGAACGCAGGCTGCGTCTATACCGTCGCTTCGGGCGATGAGCCGGCCGTGTGCAAGATGCTCTACGATTTCGCCCGCACGCTGGGATTCGAGGTCGTTTGCCTGGGCAAAGGCAAGAACAACCCGCTCAACCTAGGCGCTTCATCCGAGACGTGCCGAGAAGAGGCGCTGCGCCGGGGTATGAACCCCAAAATGCTAGCTTCATTCCAGGACGGCTCCAAAACAATGGTCGAGATGGCTGCCGTCTCTAATGCTACCGGCCTCGTCCCTGATGTGCCTGGGATGCATGGGCCGAAAGTGGATTTGGCCGATCTGCAAAAGCATTTCATTCCACAGGAGGACGGCGGCATTCTTTCCAAGAGCGGCTGCGTAGAGTATTCGACGGGCAAGGTAGCGCCGGGCGTGTTTGCCATCATCGCCACCGACGAGCCGCGGGTGCGCGCTGACATGAATTTCATGAGCATGGGCTCAGGCCCCTACTACATGCTGCATCGCCCATTCCACCTTTGCAACGTCGAGACGCCTATCGCCATCGCCGAGGCAGTCATCTACGGCGAGCGCACTGTCGTAGCCAAGACGATGGTCTCGGAAGTGGTCGCCGTAGCCAAGCGCGACCTGAAAGCGGGCGAGACGGTGGGCGATATCGGCGGCCCCGATTTCTACAACCTCATCTACACCTACGAGGAAGCCCGCCGGATGAAAGGCATCCCGATGGGTCTAGCCACGCACGGGCGGGTGACCCGCGATATTGCCAAAGGCGAAGCGTTCACCGAAGGCAATTTCGCCCCCGACCCGACACGCTTTGTGTTCAAGCTGCGGCAGATGCAGGATGCGTTGCTGGCGGCGGAGCGATAGCCAACAACCATCTATGCGATGCGCTTCAACTGAACATACAACCGCAAAGCGGCGGATCGCAATATCGGACGAATCGGTGGGATGAAATGCGAGAGACGTGGCATCATGACAAGGATGCCACGTCTCTGTCGTAGATATTTGGATTAGCCTTTCGTCCCGCTGAACAGCTGTTGCGCTACCGACTCGGCGCGCTGGCAGAGCACCATGCTCACTACAATCAGCCCCGCGCTGAGGATCACCACGGGGCGCAAGACCGCCGTCTCGTGGAAAAATACCGCCACCCATAGCAGATTGAGCAGCGGCAGCGCCAATGTCATCGAAGCGATACCCGAGACGCTTTGGCCCAATTCATACACCCGGCGATTGGCGCGCGTCCAGGTGATATAGGCGACACCATTGAGCACGCAACCCAGCGCCGCCGTCGTCGCCACATCGGCCCACCGTAGTTGCGCCCACAGGTTGCGCTCAGTCGCCGCTAGCGGCGCGATCAGCAGGCAACTGGCCAGAATTGAGGCGAGTAGAAAAGCACTATGTTCATCTTGCGGCACGGCGCTGCTGTAGGCGCCAAACAATCCATAAGTCGCTCCCGCGAACAGACCCCATGCTACTCCCGGCAGGTTGGCGAGGCGCACCTGCGCCAAGTCGCCGCCCGTGGCCACCAACGCTACAGAGAGGAATCCTGCGCCGATGCCGAGCGCTTCGATAGTTGCGGCGCCCCGAACGCGGAACTGGGCGCGTTGCAGCAAACGCGTAAAAAGCACGGTGAACAGCGGCCAAGTATAGTTAAGAAGCGTCGGTTCGGTGGCGGCGTCGTAAGTGCGATAGCATTGATTGAGGCTGGTGGTGTACCAAAAATAGCCCAACGAACCGAGCGCCAGATATTTGATCCGCCAGATGCGACGATCCGCCAAAGGAAAGCGCCCCTGACTGATCCAGGCATAAGCGATCAACGCCAACGCCGTGAAGGCGAACGACAGCCCCACCAGCGCAAAGCGCGACCGCGCCGCGATCAGCCGCGAAAGGAGCGAAGCAAAACTCCAAAAGGCGATGGTGACAAGCGCGAGCCAGCGCGGGTTCTTCATCCTTCGGCTTAGTGAGTTCCCGGAGGAAAGGCTCGCTTGTACAGCTCACCCATCTGCGGGCTGGATGTCGTTGCATGATCGGGATTCGCGCCCAGTTCCAGGCACAGATAATAGACTAGAATCTGGGCAGGCATTGGCGTCAGCACGAACGCGGCCGGGCCAAACCCCGCAGGGATGGGCCAGATGCTCGCACATTCAGGCCAGCCGGCGTTGGGGTCTTCGGCGGCCACCATGATCTTGGCAGTCACGGCGCTGGCGGCATAGGCCGCTTCGACACAACGTTTCTTGCCCTGCGGTGTACCCTGCATCAGGATCAGCGCCCGATCCGGTCGGGTAGCAAAGATGGGGCCGTGGGTGTACTCTTCAACATCAAAGCCGTTGGCGGGAGTAGGCATGGTCTCTAGAATTTTGAGCGCGATCTCGGAGGCGTTGCCCGCGTCGCTGCCCGACCCGGCTACCATATAGCTCGTCACCTCTTTGGCCCACGATTTGGCCAGATCCTTGATTTTGGGTTCGATCTCAGCGATGAACCGATCTACCGCCTGCGATAGTTCGAACAGCTTGGGGCCGAGACCCGCGCCCGTTTTGATTTCGCGAATGAACAGCGACAGCAGCAATCCCTGGAAGCAGGTCACGTTATAGCTGCGGATCTTGGGGCCGTTTTCCTCGATGCCGCCAGGGTCCAGAATGGTCACGTCGCCGGCGCTGGCCAACCGGCCCGTAGGGTTGCCTACCATGCAGATGGTGTACGCCCCTCGCTGCCGCGCGAACTCGGCGGCTCGCACCGATACGATGCTGTTGCCGCTGTGCGATATTGCAATCTCTGCCGCTTGCGCGTCGAGGTCGGGCGGCGGATAGCTGATAAACTCGAACGAATCTGTGACGCGCGCAGGAAGACCCGCCTCTTGTTCCACGCAATACGCCAGCGCCTTGCAGGTGTTCAGCGACGTGCCGCACCCAACCAGGAAGAACCGTGTCGCGCCCCGACTGATAACAGTCTGGGCAATGGCGCGTATCTGCCCAAGCGGTTCATCTTGCAGGCAAACGCCCAACATAGGGCCTAGATTGTGAATGCTGTCGTACATATGGTAAGGGTGGCTCGTGCGGGCAGGTTTTCGATTCATTATGGTCTCCTCAAAAGTGATAACGATGCGGCGCGTTTCACCCCGTCGGTGCAAACGCCGCAACGCCCTGAACGATCTTGGCGCGCCGCAAGCCAGTATCGAGGCCCATCTGCTGCATCGCAAAAATGACGGCTCCCACTACCGGCAGGGTGTTCAGTGGTGTGAATTGAGCTTGGGGGGCCTCCGCCAGAATCGCCTCTTGCATTGGCCCTACATAGAAAGGCAGCATTTGCTTGAACATCGAACCGGCCAGGACGACCTCAAACGGGCTGTGCTGTAGATCGAGTTGGCGAATGATGCCTACAGTGGTCAAGCCCAGATCGCGTCCTGAGACACGCAACAACTCGATGGCTACGGCGTCGCCCTCCAGCGCCGCCTCGATGATCTTGCGTGAAAAGCTGGGCGCAATTTTGACGCGCCCCGGCGCCACCTTGCTCAGCAGATCGAGCGTATCGCGCGCGCCGACTTCGGCGATCATCAGATCGGTGATTCGGGTGGGCGGGCCGCGCCGAATATACTCGTAAGCCACGGACTGGATGGCGATATAGACCAGCTCCATTGCCCCGCCCAGCTCGCCGCAGTGCACGCTCCCGCCGGTGCTCCGCGCGTATTTGCCCTGTTGATTGACGCCGGTCACGATGTTGCCTGTGCCCGCCGACACTGCTATCCCCCAACCTGCGGAAGCGCCTGCCGTAATCGGAAGGTCGCCGTCGTTGTGAACTGCCAATGGGCAAGCGAGACCCAGGCGCTCCATAGCCTGGACGGTTGGCGCGTACTCGTGGGGCCAATCGTACCCAGAGACGCCAAACCCTGCCGCCGCCACATCGGACTTGGTCGCGCCGGCTTGGCGCAATACTTCAGCGATGCTGGACTCGGTCACTTGGGTGCAACCTTCATACCCCACCGTGTAGGTCGCGCCCGGCCCTTGGGTCGCCACCCCCAACACAGAGCCATCTTCGCTCACGGCAAGCGCTTGGGTTTTGGTCGCGCCGACGTCTACCCCGATATATACCTTCATCCTCCCTCCTCACTACGACTTCTGGGACGGGCTGATGATAACATCCTCATGATGTCTGTCAAGCGCAATCGCTTCCACTAAAATAGGAATGTTACCGAAGCGAGATGGATCATTCATTTAGGAATGTTACCGAAGGTATGGCGCGACGGGGCTGGGCAGTAAGGGCGACCAGGGCGTCGAGCCGTTGGCGGATACGTTCGATCAAGCGTAGCGGGTCGGTATCAGCGTAACGCTGGCGGAGCCTCTGCGCCAGTGGGGGCGGCAGGGTCTCTGCTTCCAGGAGTCGCGCCAAGTGCGTGCGGGCGCGGTCATAGCAGCGGCGGAGGCGCGCATGGCCGTCCGGGGTGTAGGTCGGGTAGCACACAGTTTGGCGCAACACCGGCTGGAAGAGGTTGTAGTAGTCGCCCATCTCTTGGTAGAGGGCATTGAGCTGGTAGGCCTGGTGGGGGGTAAGCAAGCAAACGCTGCGCGGCAAGTAGGCGCGCACCAGGGTGTAGTTCTTCTGTTCGACGAAGCGGTTGTCGTTTTTGCACCAAGGGCGGCTGCGGCTGAGGCGACACCCCACCAGGCGTTCTCCCAAGAGGCGGTGGAGGTGGTGATTGAGGAACTCGGTTCCGTTGTCGCTATGCACTTCGCGAATGGGCAAGGGGCAATGAGCGATGATGTCCTCCATCGCCGCCGCTACGGCGCGTTCGCTCCGCCCGTAGATCGCCCGACGCTCGCTCCAGGCGGTGCGCAGTTCGATCATCTGCAAGGTGTAGACGCCTTCGGGGGCGGCGCCGCCATGGTAGACCAAGTCCAGTTCCCAGTGGCCAACCTCGTGCAGGTCGGCGGCGATACGCCCCGCCGGAACCTCACGCGCCAGAGCATTGGGGTGCAGCAAGCGCCCCCGGCGGCTGGGCAAGCGCGGCTCATCCTGGCGCAGTCGCTGCACTGTGCGCCGTAACGTGGAGAGACTGACGTGGGCCAGTTGCTCACGCAGCGCAGCGCTCAAGGTCAGATGGCCGAAACGCGCCAGATGCTCGGCGCTCTCCAGTAAGCTGCCGTGCATCCGCTCCGCACAAACCCAGTTCAGCGACCGCCCGATCACGCGAATGGCATCATCAAAGACCGCCCCATAGCAACGCGAACGACGCCGCCATAGTAGATGCCGCTGCGCCCCATCCGCCTCTCGCAACAAGCGCACCACCGATATGCCGACTAGACCCGTCTGACTTACCAACACGTCCAGCATGTGCCCTTTCTCTGGCCGTTTCGCTGCCCGGTAACGGGCGGCCACGCGACGAATACATTTGTAACGCTCCTCGATGGTCATCTTTTCGGCATCCATGATTCTCTCCGGTAACATTCCTATTTGAGAGAACCATATACCCTCGGTAACATTTTACATGAAAGAGAACGGCCGTTTGACGATCTGCTTCACTCGCATTACACTGCCTTGCCACAAGGATTTGGT
>CAZYPJ010000008.1:0-12957 GCA_964649365.1 uncultured Anaerolineales bacterium
TCCGCGTTATCTATTTGCGCGTGACGCCGACCTATCTATCGCCGCGTCTGAGCCGGATTGCGCTCAAGATGGCTGACGAAACTTGGCAACCATTGGTAAATGAAGGCGAGGGGCTATCGGCGGCAAGCACTGAGGACACGGCAGCAGTGAAACGTCTCTATGTTCCTTTGGCTGCGGGGATCAAGCTACCCAGCCAGCATCCGGTAGGGCTTTTCACCGCCGATGGGCGTATGGTGGGATATGCACCGTGACGAATCATTCATGGAGTGGTTTGCACACTGGGCACATAGCGGTCGAGAACTTGTCCGTCGAGCGCATAGACTAGCACTTTGGGAAGGTCGCCATCTTCCGGCAAAAAGTAGAACAGCTCGTCGGCATAGGCAAATCCTTTGTGAGTGACAAACGATTCGTCGCTCAGGCGAGTATTGCAGCGATGCCGCGCCAGCAATGATAGGCTGCGGGGATCTATCACATCGAGCACGCCGCCGTCACGATCCAGGCCGGCGCACACCAGGCTACCTAGCACCACTTCCATATCCTGATAACTTGCTCCACTGGCGTTAGCGACCTGGCGTAATAACTGGCCGTCGGCAGACCACTCGTAAAAGAAAGCGCTGCCGTCATTGACGCCATACACTCGCCCGTCGGCGCTTTGGGCGACCGCCGCGATATAGTCCGGCGCCTCAAAGCTGCGTTCGATTTCGAGCGATTGCGGATTGATGCCCAAAATCAAAGTCGGGCCATCCTTGTCGCCGCTGGCCAAGGGCGCCCACAACATCGCCCCGGCGTGGATGCCGCCCAGAACGAATTTCCCGTCGCGCTGAATGTTACGCACCTGAGCTACGGTTCCCGATGCGCGGTGAAGCTGATAAATGGTTGCGCTTTGCAGCGTGGGATCATAGGTGGCCGCATAGAGGAAACGTTCGTTGGCAGCCAAGCCGCGCGCGCGGGATGCTTTGAGCATCAACGGTTGACTTAGTCGCAGCGTGAGACCCTCGATTCCCGTGTTGGGCATAGTTGGCAAAGGCACGGCAGCCATGGGTTGGGCTTCCTGATTCTGCTGCGGCTGAGCAAAGAGTTTGGCTTTGAACGCGCCCAAGTGGCTTTCCGGCGCGGCAGCTTGCGCCACAGCCGTCGGGGGGGCGGGCGCTGCAGCCAAACCGGCGGCAGGCTGCGCAGCTTCCGTTCCGGTGATGTTGCGACGTACCGACAGCGCCAACACGACCAGTATCACCACAAAGATGACCAATTGCACGATGCACGATTTGCGCATGGCGCTGCACCTCCAACGAACCGCTCCATCTGCGTCACTATTGTAGCACGGACAAGGCCGGGCGAAAAGTACAGTTGCTTGATAACGCGCCCTTGCGTTACAATGTCCGCCAGCCCTGTGCACAAGGAGGATCTATGGCTCAGGTCGCTTCCGAACACTTGCCGCGTCGCACCAAGTTGCTCTATGGCATGGGTGACGTTGGCTTTAGCCTGACAAGTACGCTGATCGGCGTGTATTATCTGCTTTTTCTCACCGACGTAGTGGGGTTGCGGCCGGCGCTGGCAGGCTTGGCGATGATGATCGCCAAGCAATGGGATTGGATCAACGATCCATTGGTAGGCCATCTCTCGGATCGTACCCGCAGCCGTTGGGGGCGACGTCGGCCGTTCCTGGCTTTTGGGCTGGCTCCTTTTGCGTTGGCCTTTGCCATGATGTGGTGGCGTCCGCCTATCCAAGGGCAAACGGGTTTGGCCGCCTACTATGCCATCGTGCTTGTACTTTATGATACCGTGGCTACCTTTGTCTATATGCCTTATTTTGCGCTCACGCCCGAGCTGACGCTGGACTATGATGAGCGCACTGCGCTGACTACTTATCGTATGGGATTCTCAATTCTAGGCAGCCTCATCGCTTTTACTGTGCCGTGGGTCATTATCGGCGCATTCCGACCGGAGAACGCCGGTCGTATCTGGCTCAATGGTATGGTCTTTGCGGTGCTGAGCGCTTTGCCGTTGCTGGGTACATTTTTCGGCACGCGCGAGCGCCCCGAGTTCGAGACCGCCGACCGCCCATCGTTGCGCGAATCGGTGCGAGCGGCGCTCAAAAATCGGCCGTTTCTCTTTGCGGCGGGCATTTTTTTGCTTACTTGGTTGGCGGTTGATGTGATCCAAGCAATCTTGCTCTACTTTATTCGTTACTGGTTGCATAGAGAGAACCAGAGCGATGCCATTTTCGCGGTGATCTTTGTGACGGCTCTAGTAGTGCTGCCATTCTGGGAGTGGGCCTCGCGGCACACCAATAAGCGCTATGCCTACATCGGCGGCATTGCTTTCTGGGCATTGGTGCAAATTGTGTTAGCTGTAGTAAGCGCTGGCACGCCGACGGCGTTGGTATTTGTCCTGTGCGCGCTGGCTGGTATCGGCGTCGCCGCCGCGCATGTGTTGCCCTGGGCTATGATCCCCGACACCGTCGAGTGGGATGAGCTGCAAACCGGTCAACGCCACGAGGGGATGTACTACAGTCTCATCATGCTGATGCAAAAGGCCGCTTCGGGGTTAGCGCTGTTCGTCATCGGCCTGGCGCTGGATTGGTCGAGCTATGTGGCCAACGCTGCGGCGCAACCGCCCAGCGCGCTGACAGCGATTCGTTGGATTACAGGCGCTGCGCCGGCGGCGCTCCTATGTGTGGGGATCGGCTTTGCGATCTTGTTTCCCATTGAGCGCCTGGGCCATCGTCAGGTGCGCGAGCAATTGGAACGGCGTCGGCTCGCTCAAAGCGATTCTACCGGCGAGGGATGATTGCCCATGTCTATCGCAGTTCGTCCAGTGCAGACTCGTCGCGACTTGCGTAGGTTCCTCACCTTTCCTTGGCGCGTGTTCTGCGGCGACCGGATGTGGGTGCCGCCGGTATTGAGCGAGATGGAAAAGCGGCTCGACCCAAAGCGAGGGGCCTGGTTTACTCACGGCGAGGCCGAGTGCTTTATCGCTTGGAATGGCCGTCAACCAGTGGGCACGATTTGCTGCGCCCTGGATCGTGCGCGCAACGAGTTCATCCAGGGGCGCGAACTGATCTTTGGTTTCAACCATTACTTGCCCGATTATCGTGTTGCCTCGGCCTTGTGGGATTACGCCGCTGCCTGGGCCAGAGAGCGTGGACTCGACACGCTATATGGGCCATTCGACCTCGACTATGAGGATGCCTATGGCATTCTCGTCGAAGGGTATGACCGCCCGCCGGTGGTAATGTGCGGTCACACTCCGCCTTACTATCGCGAGTTTGTCGAGCGCTATGGCTTTGTTCCCGCGCGCGATCAGAACATCGCCCTCGAAGCATCGCTCGATACCTTTGACGACCCCGATGGCCCCGTCGCCAAGCTGCGCCGCGCCGCCGAGATCGTACGTCGTCGAGGGCGCATCACGGTGCGGTCGGGCAGGCTCGATGATTGGGATAACGAAATAGATCGTATCATTCATCTGCTCAACCGCGCCCTGGCCCATTTACAAGGCTTTTCCCCCTGGCAGCACGAGGGATTGGCGGCGCTGGCTCATGAGGTTCGCGACCTGATTGACCCTGACCTGGTGTTGTTCGGCGAGGCCGACGGCCAAGTGGTGGGGTTCGTGGTCGGTCTGCCCAACCTCAATGAAGCGTTGCTCCATGCCAATGGGTTGCGTTACCCCTGGGATAAGCTGCGCGCTTGGTGGGCGTTGCGCCGTCAACCAGCGTGCCTATCGCTCAAGAGCATCTTGGTTGAGCCTGCTCATTGGGGGCGCGGCGTGGACGCGCTGATGCTCTATGAACTGGGCCGCCGAGCGGTTGACAAAGGCTACCGCTGGATGGATATGTCTATCACCGGCCTGGAAAACCCCATGACGCCGCGCCTAGCTACTCGCCAGGGGGCGCGCATCTATAAACGCTGGCAGGTGTACAAAAAGACACTGTAAATATGCCGTTTTGTGGTCGGAAAATGGTTCACAGATTCCACGTTCCGGCGTATAATCCCTTTGGTTTTCGCCCATGCGCGCTTTGGCGCGAAATCATACATGTGGGCGTCAGCACGTAAAGCAGAGAGATCATGGAATCACACAGTAGTAGCGATAACTCGATAGACTGTTCGAACGCTCGCCCTGACCATAAGGAGAATACGCCATAGCAGCCAAGCTGTTTTGAGCGATGAGGCGCCTTAGCCTCTCATCGGTCGCAGCTTGATGCTGCGACCGTTTTTTATTGTGGGCATCTCCCAGTCCGGCGCGAAACGGCCGATCAGCCACACCATGTGGTAATGGGGGTGTAATATGTACGTATGGTTGAGCGATATCCTCGACCGCCCGGTATGGGATGCCCAGAATAATCGCCTCGGCGTTTGCCGCGATGTACTCGTCGCCGAGGTGGATAAAGAGTTTCCCCCACTGCGCGCAATTGCCGTCGGTGAAAAGACGGGCGCTCCGCGCCTGTATGCCGCCGGAGACATTGCGTGGCTTCGCCCTTCAATCATTCTTAGCAGCGCCACTCCTACGCTCTACGAACCCCGAGGCGATGAGTTGTGGCTACGCCGCCAGGTGCTGGATCGGCAGATTGTGGACACTGAAGGCCGACGCCTGGTGCGCGCTAACGATCTTCAGTTCGCCCGTCGCAACTCGCACTATTGCCTGGCTGGCGTGGATGTGGGATCGCAGGGCTTGGCGCGTCGCCTGGGCATTGAGGGCGCCGTTACAGGCGCGATGCGATTGCTGCGCCGCGAGATGCCCGAGCCGATGATTCCCTGGAGCGATGTGGCTCCTCTCGAAGCCGGGGGGGCGCCTGGCGCGCCGATTCGCCTGCGCGTTTCGCGCGACAAACTCGGTCAGCTACATCCTGCCGATATTGCCGCTATCGTTAGCGAATTGGACCGCACTACCGGGCAGGCGCTGCTCACAGCCCTCGATACACCTACCGTCGCTGACGCGATTCAAGAGATCGAGCCAGAATTGCAAGTCACTGTGCTCGAAAACTTGCCGCCAGAGCGCGCCGTGGATGTACTGGAAGAGATGGATCCCAACGATGCGGCGGACTTGCTGGCTGATCTGGAACCGGTGGATCGGGAAAAGTACCTCGATTTGATGGAGGATGAGGAAGCTACCCACATCGAAAAGCTGCTGGCCTACCCGCCCGATTCGGCGGGCGGTATCATGACCACCGAGTTCACTACCATCTATCGCGGGTTGACCGTTGGCCAGGCGCTCGAATCGTTGCGTCAATCGCCTGCCGCTCGCGAGGACGAGACGATGTTCTATATCTATATTGTGGATGAGGAAAGCAAACTTCTTGGCGCTATCTCGTTACGCTCCCTCGTTATGGCCGCGCCCGAGACGCCGGTAGAGAAATTAGTGGATGAACATCCCGTCACGGTGGACCTTCTGACGCCTCAGCATGAAGTGGCCCACATAGTGGCCAAGTATAATTTGCTGGCTGTGCCGGTGGTGGACGAGCAAGGCGTATTGCACGGCATCGTGACCGTGGACGATGCCATTGACGCCATCATACCCACTGCCTGGAAGAAACGCCTGCCGCGCTTTTACTGACTTGACGCGCTCTATCGTACTAACGAAACGGCGTCTGGTCACAGACGCCGTTTTTGCTGCCATTTTGGCAACGCACATCACTCCTTGGAGGCGAACCATGACGCTAAAGCAACGATTCGCGCTAGTCGCGCAGCGTATCATGTTTTTCATGGCTATCCTCGGCCCTGGGCTGATCACTGCCAGCGCCGACAACGACGCCTCGGGCATCGCCACCTATTCGATGGCCGGGTCTGTCTATGGTTATGGGTTCTTGTGGGTGTTGGTGTGGGTTTCGTTTGGCGAGGTGGTTGTCCAAGAGATGGCCGCGCGTATGGGCGTGGTGACGGGCAAAGGACTGACCGATCTGATCCGCGAGCGCTTTGGCGTGCGCATCACCTTTTTTGTGATGTTGGGACTTGTTCTGGCCAACCTGGGCACAACTACCGCGCAGTTCGCCGGCATTGCCGCGAGCGCCGAGATGTTGGGCGTCTCCCGCTACATCGTGGTTCCTGTGGCGGCAGCAGCGATCTGGCTGCTGGTAGTGCGCGGCTCGTATCGTAGCGTCGAAAAAGCGTTGTTGCTGCTTTGCCTCTACGCCGTGGGCTATATTATCTCGGCGTTCATGGTGCGCCCCCCTTGGGGCGAGGTGTTGCGTCATACGCTGATTCCCGAGTTTCGGTTGGAGCGCCACTTTGTCCTGGCCCTGCTGGCGACGGTGGGCACGACCATGACCCCTTGGGGCTGCGCCTACATGCAAGCGTCGGTGGCCGACAAGGGCGCCAAGATCGAGGAATATCGCTATACCAAAATAGACGTGATCTTTGGCGCCTTGGCGGGCAACGTGGTATCGGGCTTTGTTATCATCTGCACCGCAGCGACGTTGTTCACGCACGGTATCCGTGTCGAGACCGCCGAACAGGCCGCTCTGGCATTAACCCCATTTGCAGGTGAGGGAGCCAAGACGCTGTTCGCCATTGGCTTGCTGGGGGCGTCGTTGTTGGCGGCGATGGTGTTGCCGCTGGCGACCACCTACGCCACTTGCGAGGCGTTCGGGTGGGAGCGGGGCATGAACCACTCGATTCATGATGCGCCCTTCTTCTATCGGCTGTACACAGTGCAGATCTTGCTCAGCGCGCTCATCATCCTGATTCCGGGAATACCGCTCTTTCCGTTGATGTGGCTGTCGCAGGTGGCCAACGCCGTGCTCTTGCCGGTGGTGTTGGTATTGATGTTGCTGTTGGCCAATGACGCAAGCATCATGAGCCGATGGCGCAACTCGCGACTGACCAATTGGCTGGCTATTACTCTTGGCGTGCTGGTGACGATTGCCACGCTGGCGTTGTTTGTGGGGTGAAACGGGCAACCCGAAAGCTACGCCTCTTGTCGTATCGGGAGGGCGTAGCTTTTGCTTTGTTCAGGGCGACCATTGCGCGCACTGCATTCTCGCGACATTTTGCAGGACGTACGATCCCGTTCTTGTCTTGCGATGCCGCAGGCAGCCGAATACGTGGGATCGTCCCGGTATGCAAAAAAGATTGCTGTTCATCGTGTTCACCACGCAAAACGCCCCAGAAGAGGCCATCGAAGGCTATTCGGGGTTCAGTGCAATACTAGCGCTGGGATCGTGGACTGCTGGATAACTCTTGCCATGCGTGACGCTCTCGCGCTGTTCAACTTGCGTCGCTGCCGAGAGCTTGTTCGATGGCGTGTTCCATCTGTACCAGAAAAGCGGAGAAAGGGGTTCGCTGATAGTGCAAGATATGCTCTGCCGCCTCGGTGTCGTACCAATCGAAGGAGCCGGGGCAGTCATTGTAGCGGGCATCGGCGGACGACAAGCCTAACACCTCGTTCAGGCTGGCGGCATAATCAGCGCCACGCATTTGCCAGGTGGGGCCTCCGGCGATGTGGAGAATTCGTCCGACAGCCTGCGGAGATACGATGCAAGCCGCAAGCGCGCCCACTACGTCGTCACGATTGACGAACTCGAGGCGTTGTTCGGCGGTAAAAGGCCACACCGCCGGCGGGGCCAGAAAGGCCGCCACCGATACGCCCGAGATGCGCAAAATCGTGTAGGGTAAGCCGCTCGATCGCACCAACTGCTCGGCGGCTGCTTTGCTCTCGCCGTAAGCATCGAGGGGGCGTAACGGGTGCGAGACGCGAATGGGTGGCTCGTCGGTGGAGGTGTCGCCATAGACACAAACCGAAGAGCTAAATATCAGGCGCGCCGTCGGCGTCCGCTCGCGCAACGCTGCGATGAGACACTGCGCGCCCGTCACATTCACGCGCCAGGTCAAGTCGCGATTGCGCTCGCTGGCGGGGGGTAGGAGCGCCGCTAAGTGTACGGCAGTATCTACGCCTTGCACGGCGGCGCGCACTGTGGACGCATCGCCGATGTCGCCGCGAACAATCTCGACGTTCAAGCTCTCCAGCGGGGTATAATCGCAACCGGGCAAATCCATTGCGCGAACGGCGTGTCCCTCCGCTGCCAGGCGCGCGACCAGGTCACGTCCCACACTCCCCGCGCCGCCTGTCACTAGCACTCGCGCCATGATGCAACCCCTCCGCGTTTAGGTAATGGTCATACCCTGGGTAGTCGAGCGATCATCGAGCGTCCTTGCCGCCTTTTCCAAGCTCTGGAGGGCCGACTCGAACCGTTGCGACGCTTCGGTTCCAGGTTGCGTGAGCCAATCGGTCAGGGCAGCGTCCATCCTTTTGGCCGCTTCTTCGCAGCGCGCGGCAAAAGGCAAGCACAGCCTACTCTTGATAAAAAATCGCTCCGACACTAGGATCAACGTGCTGCAAATCGCGGCCAGACGTTGGCCGGCGTCGGCGGGCGCGGAGGTGCTGGCCAAGCGCTTTTGCGCTTGTTGACAAAGAGACAATGTGGCCTGCACGTGTTCCTCTCCTGTGGGCATTGGGGCGCTACCTCCTGGACGAGTGTAATGGTCAGCCCGATTTCGTTGGCGGCCAATGAGCTACGGCGTCGAGATCTACTTCTTCGGCGCGATCAAAACCATGACCGCCGAACATCTCGCGTGGGAAAGGATCCTCGCGAGCGTAAAGCGGGCTGTACTTGATCCGTGATAGCCGTCGATCAGGAAACTGCCAAACGCGCCGGTCGGCCATGGGGCCGACTTCGATCATGCGATAGGTTGTGCTGCCCAGGCCATTGAGAGCGCCGGTGCGAATCTGGATTTCCTCGCTCAGATCGGGGACGTTCACAGCCGAGGCAGATGTGAACTTGTGCGCGCCGGGCCAATCGGCGCCGTAATCCTCCGCTGCCGAGCCGGGCATACCGGGCGATTCGGTCGCCTTGTCGAGCGTAGCCCGGTCGAGCGCCACCGGATCGGAGGAAGCGAATACCCCCAGGTTGGGCACAATGGGCATGTCGGCAAAGCCCACGCAATCGCACGCCGGCGAGATGTCAATGGCCATGTTGATGAACCCGACCTTTTGCCGCCCCACCGTTTTCACTACAGCGAGACAAGCGTCGGCCATGGCAGCGTTGGAGGCCTGGAAAGTGGTCTTGGGCATATCGCACACGCCGCAGCCCACTGTGGCGCCCAGGTGTCCCAGGCAATTGGCGCAACGGTCGCGATCCCATTCGATGCTATCCTCAGTGACGTGGAATAGGCCATAGGGGCAACAGTTCTCGCATACCTCCCAATTGGGACAACCGGCGCGGCCTTTGCAGCGTTCGGGGTGGAACTCGGTGGCCGCCCCAAAGCCATAGCGTGGATGCCCGCCCATGTGGACGTTGGATTTGCCCCGTTTGGATTTCGCGCCAATGCCGAGGTTCTTGATCGGGCCGCCCACCACACCCAGTGGATGCCCTTTGAAATGCGTGAGCGTGATCAGCACATCCGCCAAGGCGATGGCCTTGGCCACATAAGCCTCTTTGAGGATGAATCCTTCGGGCAGCGGCACGCGTACGTCATCGGTGCCGTTATAGCCATCGGCTACGATAAAAGGGCAGCCCAATGTGCCCGACGTATAGCCGTTGCGTTCGGCAGTAGTTAGCAAGTCGAGCGCCGTGGCCCGCGACGACATGGTGGAATACGTGAGCGTGGTGGTGTCGCACACAAAGGGCCTGCCGCCCAGGGACTTGATATGGTCAGCCAGCGCGCGGGCGTACACAGGACGCAGATAGGCGGTGTTGTTCCACTCGCCGCAGTGCAGCTTGATGGCCACGGCGTCGCCGGGCGAAATCATCGCCCCGAACTGCGCCGCCTCGAATACAGTGAGCATCTGCGGCACCAGACCTGTCGCTGCAGAGTGGCTGCGGCCATCCGTTCCCATCGAGAACACCTGAGAAACCATAGATCGTCTCCTTTCCGCTGACAATGCTCGGGTCAAGGGCGATAAACGGCGTTCATCGAGTTGCCGCACATCTACCGGCGGTGTTCTAGTTCTAGTACATCATATGCTCTCGATAGGTCTGGACAGCGTAGAGATAGCTCTCGTAGCGTGTGTTGGTCGAGATCGAATGGTCGGAGGCGAACACCAATCGCGCGCCTCGCGCTTTCATTCCCTCGATATAGGCCGTGACCTCTTGTTTAATAATCTCTTTGTCGTTGGTCTCGAACACACGCGCATCTAGCCCGCCGACAAAGGCGATACGGTCACCCCACTTTTCCGCAAAGACAAAGGGATCATTGTTGAGCGCCTTGCGCTCCATGGGGTTGAGGCCGTCGAATCCCGCCTCTACAACGAGCGGCATCGCTTGAGCAGTGCTGCCGCAACTGTGCAGCACGACGGGTAGATCGTAACTATGGAAGAAATCTATCATTTCCTTGTAGTAAGGAAAGATGAGTTCGGCCAGGATTTTGGGTGAAGCGAACAATCCGTTCTTGTAGCCCAAATCCTCGTAGAGCCAGATGCCGTCGGGCAGGCCGAGTTGCTCGAACATATGGCGGAAATGCAGCTTGAAGAAATCGGTATAGACGCGACAGAAATCGTGCACCCAGGCGGGGTCGAGCACCAGGCTCTCGTACATGGTCACATCACCCATGCTTTGGCGCATCAACTCCCAGACGAACATGTGCCCAAAATGAGTCCAGACGCCGGCGTCGTGCGCTTCAGCAAACCGCTTGCGCAGTTCGTTAATACGAAACCGGCCAGGATCGAGCGCCAAGAGGTAAGGACGATAATCGCGTTCCCAAATCTCGCGTGTAGTCATCCGAAAATCAATGTGCTCGGGCGTGCCCGACTTGTGTTTCCAATACTTGAGCGCAGCGCCCGCGCCATTGCGCTTGACCTCCCAGGCATCGGTCTCTTCTACCAATTCGCTATAGCCGCGCAAGGGCTGAATATCGAACCACGGGGAAACGCCGGTCATGTCGTACCCAAAGTGGATCCAGGGGGGGACAGGCTCAATATAGTCGCCTGTCGCCTCGGTCTCGACCGATTTGCCATCTTCGCGCATACGCTGTTCGCCAGTCTCGCGATAGACGCGCCGTGTGGGATAGCCCTGTTGGATCCACGCGGCCAACGTGTCGCCCCAAGGCGAATCCATCAGCGCCACGCGCTTTGCCCGCCGCCGACGCAAAAGATCGCTAACGACCTGGCGAGATGACTGCATGGCGCCTTGCCTCCTTTGGGGCTACCCCTGCTTTTTGCCTTTGAGGGCCGAGCCGATCAATCCCAGTAGCATCGTCAAGCCCACTCCTAGGCCGAACGCCCAAGCCATGTCGCGCTGGTACCTAGCCCAGTAGCTTTCGACGCCAGCCCGGCGCGATTGTGCGGCCTCTTGCTCCTGTTTGGCGCGAGCGACCTCGGCGTTGCGAGCTAACTCATCTAGGGCTGTAGCAACCTCTTGAGCTTTGACATCGTCGGGCGCGAGTTCAAGTGCGCGCCGGGCGTGAGCCTGAGCCTCGGCCCAACATTCCTGCTGCGCGTTGATCTTGGCCAACAATAGATGAGCAGGCGCAAAGGTCTCGCATAGTTCCAAACCAAAGCGAAGCTTTTCGCGCGCTTGATTGTAATGGCCGTCGCGGGCCAGCGCCAGAGCCTGGTTATAATAGATGAGGTGGCCGCGCTCCAATCGTACCAAGGCGGCGAGATCTTCGTGGCAATCGGGGCAGACGGTTGTTTCGGCGGGGACAGCCCCACCGCAAAAAGGACAAGTCATCGGGTGTTCTTCCATCGCTGAATGCCTTTCGTCATCTAGGTGCAGCGCAGATTCACAGGCTCGTCGAGGAAATATCCTGCTCGGAGCTTTGACCGGGTGACTGGGCTGCGCTAGAGTTGATCACTACTTGGGCGCGACGCAACAAGCCATAGGGCCAGGTGTAGCCGATCTGCGTCTCGCGCAATACCATGCCGGGCGCGACACCTTCGCGAAGCTCGCTTGCCGCCACATCGCTGGTTTCAGGGTCGAGGGGCGCGCCAATCGTGCTGATGGCTTGCACTTGATGATGCTTGAGGATAGCTAATAGCTTGCGGCCCAGCGCCCCCACACTGCGCACCATGGCGATCTCTTGAGCATTCGACGCAATGCCCCAGCGTTCGACAATGTTGCTAACATCATCCGAGAGGGCGATAATTTCGAGGAGCAGCTCGCCAGTGTCGGCGACCGCGCGCGCGCGCTCCTCTTCGAGGGTTTGTTCAAGCTTGGCAACGCGATAGAGCAAGTCTTTGATTGTGGTTGCGGGGTTGGCATCCACCGCCTCGGGCGGCACGGGGAAATATGGCTCGTCGAACCGGAATATGTCGCTCATGGCACTCCCACCCTGTCCTGAAGCATTCCCAATCAACGGGCGGCATCATAAATCAAGGTGGGAGCGATGTCAAGTGAAAATGCAAGATCAGCGCATAGATGACTGGCCAGTGGTCTGGCCACTCTGTCCGAGGCGTTGTTGGCTATTTCCGCCGTTCACGCCGCCGCCGTTGCCAGGCGTAGAGCGGATCAACGCCATCAAGTGCTCGGGGTTGGAGGCTTTAGCCATAATTTCGTCCATTGCTACTTTGCCTTGCTGATATAGCTCCATCAACGCTTGGTCTAGCGCCTTCATTCCCAGACGTTGACTGGTCTCTATCACGCCCGGAATTTGATGGGTCTTGGCCTCGCGGATCAGGTTGCGGATGGCGGGCGTGGCTACCATCACTTCCACTGCCGCGATGCGGCCTTTGCCATCGGTGGTGGGTAGCAGCGTTTGCGAGAGCACCCCCTCCAAGATGTTGGACAGCACAGTGCGCACCTGTTGCTGTTGATGAGGCGGAAATACGTCAATGATGCGATCCACCGTGAGGGCGGCGCTGGCAGTGTGCAAGGTGGAAAGCACCAAGTGACCGGTCTCAGCGGCGGTGAGAGCTGCGGAGATCGTGGCCAGGTCGCGCAGTTCGCCCACCAGGATAGCGTCGCGGTCTTGGGGCGAGGCGGGGGTGGGCGGCGGGTGAGACCGCTTCCCAGGCTTTGTCGATGTCGTT
>CAZYPJ010000008.1:12967-22072 GCA_964649365.1 uncultured Anaerolineales bacterium
GGTCTTGGCGCAACGAGGGTTTGAGCGCCGAGGCGAACGACGGTGGGTCTTGTCCCAGTTCGCGCTGGGTGATGAAACACTGCTTGTCGGAAAACAGGTACTCGATGGGGTCCTCGCAAGTGATGATGCGGCGCGATTCGCGCTCATTCAAATAGTCAATCATCGAAGCCAATGTAGTGGATTTACCGCTGCCGGTAGGCCCAGTCACCAGCACCAAGCCGCGCGGTTTCATTACCAAATCTTTGCACACATCGGGCAGGTGCAACTCTTCCATCGGGGGGATGACTACATTCACGCGGCGCATGACGATGGTAAGCGTCTTGCGTTGCTTGGCGATGTTGACGCGGAAGCGCGAGACCCCTTCTAGCTCGTAAGAAATATCCAGCTCGAGTTCTCGCTCAAAGCGGCTGCGCTGCGAGGGACTGGTCATCTGTTGATAAAGCCGATCCATATCCTCGGGCCGCAGCGGGGCATACATGCTTTGAGGCGCCAACTCGCCGTGGATGCGTAACACCGGTGGGCTTCCTACCTTGAGGTGCAAGTCAGACGCTTGCTTGTTGGCGGTGAGGCGCAACAACTCGTCAATATGCACCTTGTCGCTGGGCGTTATGGTCGCAACAGCGGGCATCGTCTGTATCTGCGGCGCGCCCGATGGAACGGTGGATTTCGTCGCTGCCTGTGGCGCAGCAGTCGCGATTGACGGGGGTTTCAGGGCGCTCGAACCTGGCGTGCTGGACATGCAGATTCCTCCCATTGTGAATCAATACCATCATACATCAAAAATGAGAGGAATCCGTATAGTTCGCGTTAATCTCGATGTTTTTTGAATGCCAGAGCGGCTACTGGTATGCTTAGGATCAGATACCTACGGATTTTAGCGCCCCAAATACCAGTAGAGCAATTGGTCGCCATAGACCATCACTAGGAAGGTGGTGATGACCAGAAATGGCGCAAAAGGGATGAGCGTCTTGCGTCTGGCGGCGCCGCCTACCAGCAGCACAATCGCCACTACGCCCCCCAGCACAAATGAACCAAAAACCGCCGCCAGCGCGCCGGGAAAGGCTGTGACCAACCCGGCAAAGGCGGCGAGTTTGACATCGCCGGCGCCCATGCCTTGAGGGGCAATAAGCCAGATGATGAAAAAAATCCCAAAAGCGATTACGCCGCCCACCAGTTGGCTAATCATAGCGATTTGCGTCGCGTTGAGGCCCGATGCTTTGCCTCCCAGCAAAGCCCACAACACCGCATAATGGGAATCGAGCGGCGGCGCCATCAGGCGTTGCAACGGCACGGTCAGCACAGCCAAGAGGATGGCGGGCAGTACAATGCGGTTGAGCACCAGCTTGTGTTCTAGGTCAATGACCATGATGACGAGGAGGATGCTACTGAAGACCGTGTAGAGCAGCAATCTGAGTGAGAGGCCAAAACGCCAGCATAGAAAAGCGAAAAGCAGACCGCCGGCAGCCTCTACAATAGGTACGCGAACAGGGATGCTTGCCCCACAAGTGCGGCAGCGACCGCGCAGCAAAAGATAACTCACAATGGGGATGAGTTCGCCGGTCTTGAGGGTACGCCCGCAATAGGGGCAATGCGAAGGCGGCTTGACCAGGGACGCCCGTTCGGGGACGCGATCAATTACCACGTTGAGAAAGCTTCCAACCGCGATGCCGATCAACCCATAGAGCAGAATGAGCAGCAGAGCACCTTCTTTAGGGCCAGGCCCCGGTTCGTCATATAAACCAGCGCAGGGCAATCGGGTGGGCAAGGCAAAGGGGCGATAGGCCGCTCGACAGGACGATCCAGCGCGCGCTTGACCTGCTCGAATACCTGAATATCGTCGAGCAACTTGCCTGCTACGAACACAGACGTAGAAGGCTTGATGGCTGCGTCGGGATGGCTATCGTTGTAAAAACGCACAGTCTGGTTCAGTTCGCTTACCAGGCGCTCCAGCTTGCCCGATAGATCGAGACCCTCGTTTTCGAGTGAGAAGGTGCGCATGATAGCGGGCACATAGTCTATGGCCAGTACAATATCCATCTCATCTTGCTCTAGGCTAACGATGATGGCTTCGGGTTGGCGAATGGCGCGCACTAGCGCCAGGGGCTTCAAATCCATCGCAAATGGCGCGATGCCAGCTGCTTGGAGCGCACGCACTTGGGCGTCAATCAACTCACGCGGCACGCCTAACACATAGATGCGCTGCGTCTCAGCCTCGCCTGGCATGGATTGCCACGAGAGATAGAGATTTTCGAGCGAGACGGGCATCTCGCGCTTGGCCTCGCGTGCGATGGTCTGCTCCATTAGCGATGCTTGCAACTTGGGCATTGTCAGCAAGCGCGGGATCGAGCGCCAGCCGCTGACGCCCATGATTACGCGCTTGCGATCCAGCCCGTGTGCGCGCGCGGTCCGATCTAAAAGTTTACCCAATGCCACCGCGTCGGTGACTAGCCCCTCGACTACCAGCCCCGCTGGAAGTGGTTCGCTGCCGTATTCGACGACCTTGCCCCCTCGCGTGGCGAGATAGCGTAGATCGGTGCTCTCTACCACCAAAGTCGTCACGTCGCGCACACGCGGTTTTCCCAAGAGATCCATCAGTCGTACACCTATTCTTGCGGTATCTTGAGTTTCATTCCCACATAGATGGTCGAGCCGCGCAAGCCATTGGCGGCCTTGAGATCGCGCACCGAGACACCAAACTTGTTGGCAATACTGTAAAGGGTGTCGCCCGGCAGTACGGTATAAGTAGAGCTGCCAAAAGGCGGCAACGGGTTTCCAGGAGAATCGGGCCATCCCATCGGCCAGCCCGTGTACCCTGCCGGCGGAATGATGATGCGCTGATAGACATGAATCTCGTAGGTATGCAAGCCGTTGGCCAGCATCAGCTCAGTGACGGTTTTGCCGTATTTGAGTGCGATCGTATAAAGCGTCTCGCCTGGCCACACAATGTGAATGAGCGGCCCCGGCTGTTGCAAGGTTGGTATGAATAGCGCCTGATAGGCATGCAACGAATAGCTAGTGAGGCCATTGGCCGACATGATAGCCCAAACGGTGGTGTTGTACTGCCTGGCAAGCGAGTTTAGCGTCTCGCCGGGCTGAACGATATGCACTACTGGCCCGGCAGCCGGGACGCCGCCGGATGGAATCCAGATCAGGTCGCCAGCCCGCAAAAAGTAGCTCATCATACCGTTGGCCTGCATAATCGCCTGGATGGTTGTGCAATAACGCCTAGCCAGGCTTGACAGAGTGTCGCCAGCCTGGACGACATAGGTGATTGGAACAGTGATCGTCGAGACGCATGTGGTTGTAACGGTCGCTGTTCCGGAAACAGTGGGCGTAGGCGTGAAAGTGATCGTGCCGATGACGACGGGCGTGAAGGTGGCCGTAAGCGCGCCGATGGGTGTTGCGGTGGCGGTGGGCGTCCCAGGCACAGGCGTCAAGCAATAGACCGACATCAGAGCGATCCCTTGCTGAGCTTCTTCCGGCGTCGAATCAAGCGGCAATGCCGCGTTGAATTGCGCCAGCGCCTCAGAACACTGGTTCGAGGTCATCAGTTGATAACCATAGTTGACGTGCGCAAAATACTCTTTGCTCACGATGTCATCATAAGTTGGGTTGATAGCCTTAATTTGATTGACATAATTAAGAACCAGCGGCCAATTCTGAGCGTTCCAGGCGGCATCCAGCAATTGCATCAGCGCTTCGCATTGTTGGTCTTGCGTCAATGTGGGTGTCGCGGTAGCTGCATCTTGAGGCGGCATGAGCAACGCTACAGAAACTGGTGCGGCGTAGGCGGGCGCTGGCGAGGGGGCGGGCGCGACGACGGTCAATGGCCGTGCCGTGGCGGCGTCCACTGGCGCGGCAGGCCAGGTGCTCCACAGCATTACAGCTGCTAGGAAAAGCGCCATGCTGCGCATCGTGCATCGCCTCGTTTTCCGGTTCTCAATCGGATGACAAGCTTTCATCTGGCCGCAACTTTCCTTATGGTGAAGGCGGAATAACTAGCTTTTGCCCGACATAGATCGTCGAGCCGGTCATATTGTTGGCTTCCCGGATCGCCTTGGTTGTCGTGTGGTAGCGCCAGGCCAATCCCGACAGCGTCTCGCCAGAGCGCACGGTGTGTATGGTCAGTCGCAGCGTCGGTGTGAGGCTGGGAGTTATGGCCCGGGCTGACGTTGGCGTAGCTCGCGCGCTCAAAGGCGCGGGTGTTATCATACTTTGCGACTTTTGCGCCGGTGTGGGCGGAAACGTGGGCGTAACTGCCAATGTGGGTGGCGCTGCTGCCGTTGGGGCAGCGCCACCGGCGTCAACCGTCGGCGTGACGCCCATCGTCGGCGTAATCCCAATTGTAGGGGTGATCGCCATAGATGCAGCGAGATCGGATGAGAACACGGCCAAGTCGGCGCTGGCTACAGCGGGATTGGAGGACCGAATGGAAATACTATCGAGTACAAAAGTGCTGTAGCTTCCACTGCTCACTTGCGCCAGAAAGCGCATCAGATCAGGCACATTGCCGCGCGCTTCGATCAAAAAGCGCTGCACCTGATAGGCCGTTTCGGCTTGCTCTTCTGGGCGGAGCATCATCGCCTCGGTGCGCACCAACTGGGTGTGATATTTGGCAGCATACTCATAATAGCGCGCCAGTTCAGCGGCGGCTTGCTCTTTGGTCGGGACCCCGACTAACATCTTCTGAAGTTCAGCTTGGGCCTGGCTGATCCGCTGCTGCATGTTATCGGGATTGGACGACTGGATAGACTTGATCTGTTCGATGGCATCCAACGTGGTTTCCAAATCGCTCTGTAGGTCGCGCCTCTGTGCGGTGACGCGCAGAAGCGAGCTGAGCACCACTGCGAAGAGGATCAGCGCGACTGCCAGCGCCACAATTACCCCGGCGCTGAAGGGATCGCGAATCTTGATTCGTTTGACGAGATCCTGGACATCCATGTTCATGGCGTCGTCCTCCGGATCTTGGCCAAGATCACAAAGCGGATAACCTGCTCGGTAGGTTGAGGCTGCGCTTGTTGCGGCGGCGCGAGCGCCCTTTGACTGCTTGTGCTGCGCTCCACCACAGCAGCTAACAGGCCGATCCGTTTATTCTGCAGCAGGTCGAGCGACGAAGGATAAGGAGAGGGCGACTCTATCGTGCCGGTAGGCGTGGGCGCCGCCGGTGTAGTAGGCGTCGCCGTCGCGCCCCCCGGCGTGAACGTGGGCGTCGGAGAGAGAACGGTCACCGAGGTGGGTGACAGCGTCGCCGTGGGCGTGCGTGAGAGTGTGGGGGTAGGAGTGATGGCCTGCACCTCTTGCACGCGCAAGTAATAATAGGCATCGGCCAAAAACTGGCCGCTGGTGTTATAGATCGTGATCGTCACCTCGCCGTCGCCTGTGGCGTCGAATTCGACGCGCGAGTTCTTGTACTGCGTGCCTGGCAAGGCGTCATCATTCTGGCAGCCCGATGGTTCACAGCGCGTCGCCATGCCGCTGACCAGCATCATAGTGTTGATACTGCTTGGTAGAGGCATACAGCCTAGCGCCACAGGGTCAAAGGGCGTCGTGGTGTTGGGCAAGGTTGAGGGCAGCATATCGCTTCCGCAAGTATAGACGGCATAGCGTCGCCCCGCTACCACAGCTAATGTTACGCGGTCGGTGTCGAGGCTGGGGTAAAAGGTATGCTGCTGCACTTCGCCTACCGAAATATAGCGCTTGGTAGTCAGGTCGGGTTCGTAAGCGTCACCCGAACTGACACCGCCGATATCGTCTACCTGGATCGTATAGGTCTTATCTTGGCCGAATTGCCCCTTATTTGTTACAATAGCGATAACCTGTGCATCTTGCGAACTAGTATTGGTGATCTCGACCAGCGACGAGAGGTCGGTGGTAGAACGGTCGTCGCTGACCTTCTGCGTCGCGCCCAGATTCACGGTCAAGATAGTATCCACGCCGGCGACCAGATTGTAGGTATAGATGCGATAAGAGCGTCCGGCGCGGGCAATAAAGTAGAGGCGATCCACATCGCCCCCTGGGTAAAAGTTGTGATTCTGCGGCGAGGAGATAAGGATGGCGCCGGGGTTCACATCATCTACTTCGTACTGGTCGCCCAACGCCAAGCCCGTGAGCCGCAAGCGATAGACTTTATTGCTGCCTGCCAATCCTTTGTTTGTGACAATGACGTATGCTGCCGCGTCGGCGCCGGTTGAGTTCTGCACCTGTAAACTGGAGCTAAGGTCACCCGGCGTGCGGTCGTCCGCAGCGTATACTGTACTACCGATCTGTACTGTGAGGTAGGTATCCACGCCAGTCGCTAAATCGGTGGTCTCGATCTGATAAGCATAGCCCGCTTTGGCGGTGAATACAACCCGATCCTGGTCGCCCGATGGACAAAAAGTGTGTTCCTGTATATCGCCCACGGCGATCATCTTGGGTATGACATCATCTGGCTCATAGATATCGCCGCAACTGGTCGTAGGTGTGGGCGTAGGGGTGTACGTAGGCGCGCCTGTAGCCGTGACGCCAGCGACGGGCGTGCCCGCTTGCTCAATCAACGTCACCATGTAAGTGCGATCTATGCCGTATTGATCGAGGTTAGAGATGATCGCTTCGGCCCGACCGTCGGCGGTAGCGTTGAACACAACGCTCGATGCACGCTCGCCGGCGACCTGGTCGTCATTGACATATGAGGCGCCGTTCGCATTGACCGTGATGCTGGTATCCACCCCCAACGTTAGGCTGTAGGTCTTGAGTTCATATAGTCGCCCGGCCTTGATATTGAACGTCAGACGATCCACATCGCCTTCGGGATAGAACGAGTGTCGTTGTTGCTGCGTGGGCGAAATCGAGGCGGGAACGGCGTCGTCTGGCTCGTAAATGTCTCCACCCACCTCTCGCAGCTCGATCAGATAGCTCTTGTCCAAGCCAAATGAGCCTTTGTTCGTCACGGTGACGGTGGCGATGCCGTCTTTGGGCGCCTGGAACTCGACGCGCGACGATGGGTCGCCCGATGTCACGTCGTCGTTCTGGTAGAAGGCGGTCTCGACCGACGCCGATAGAACCGTATCTACGCCCGTAGCCAGCTTGCTGGCCGTAATGACATAAGCGCGCCCGGCTTTGACCGGAAAAGTGACTCTATCTATGTCCCCATCTGGGTAAAAGGTGCGCTGCTGTGTGTCGCCCACGTTGATTGACCGAGGAGTGACATCGTCTTTCTCGTAAGGATCGCCAGTGGCGCCAAGTACTTGAAGCGTGTACCATTGATCGGTACCGTACACCCCGCGATTGGTGATCTTGACGAGTACTTCTTGGTCGCCAGTTTGAGGGATTTGGATGCTGACCAGCGAGGCGAACGAATTGGTGACCGGCGCTGCGGCGCACATGCACCCCGACGCCACCATCTGGCCCGAGATGCAATCGTCATTTGTGTACACGATGCCACCCGCGGTGACTTCAATGTAGGTGTTGCCCCCGGCGATCTGAGGCACAGCCTGAATGCAATAACGCTGGCCCGCCTTGCCCGTAAATACGACTTGATCTATATCGCCTTGGGGAGTGAAATTGTGCCACTGCTCGTCCGCGTCGGGCGCGATGGGCTTGGGTTGGGCGTCGTCCGGCTCGAATTCGTCAATAGGAGGGCGCGTAGGCGCCGCCGTGACCGGCGCGACGGTGTACGTCAGCGCCGATGTGGCCGTCAAGCCGGCGACGGGCGTGGTTGGCTGGGGGGGCGCGGGCGTTCCCGATAGAGAACCGGTGGGCGTGGGCGAGCTGAATGGCCCCGCCACATTCTCCATGGATTGCACGTTGATCTGCTCGAACACCTGCGAGCGATCCAGTGCGTTGGCGTAGGCCAACACGTCATCTTGTTTCAGCGCCAGACCCGTGAGCGTCAAATAATCGCCATCTTGATAGACATCCTGCAAGTGGATGCGATCCGAATCATAAAGCAGCACAGCGTCAAAAATAGTGGGCCAATCGCGGCGGCCCTCGGCGATCTCGGGCTGAATCTTTTTCAACGACTCGACGGATTTGAGCGTCCGCGTCAGCTCTTCGCCCAAAGCGATGACGTCGGCGGCGGGCGTGCGCACCGCTTTAAGCGTCGCCTGTGCTTCTTTGAGATCGCCCGCTAGGCGCGTCACTTTGGCTTGCGTGGTGCGCAGCAGAAACGCTGCCGGGACCAACATGATGAACAGCAGAATGGCCGCCGCGCCCATAATCATGGTCGCTGGCGGTACCGCCCTCCGGCGGTAGCGTTCCGGCAGGATATTCAGATCTATAGGCTCGGGCGGCGGAACCTGAGGCGGCATGTGCCCCTTCCTTCAGAGGGCGTGGCGCGATGGATTACAATCGTGTAACATTTGCCTGCATTTTAACACATCTTGATACGCCTGTCATCTACCGTGCAGGAAAAAGGCGCTACGCGGGGCAAAAAGCTGCGTAAACATTGCGCGCTTGATCTGGCAGTTGGCGACCGTTATCACCTCTGCTATAATGTTACCTTAACTGGTCTCATTCCGATCGTCTAATAAGGAGAATGCATGAAGTACCTGATCTTGGTCGTGAAGGGTATGGTATATGGCGTTACCAATATCGTGCCCGGCATTGGCGGCGGCATTATGCTGATCCTCTTGGGTATCTATGAGCAGTTTGTGGACGCGCTAGGCAATCTGTTGATCAAGCGCGACCGCTGGAAGGAGTATCTCTCGTTTCTCGTGCCTGTGGGCTTGGGTACTGCCGTTGGAATGGTATTGCTGGCCAAGTTGGTGATGTTCCTGTTCGATAACTATTTGGCAGCCACGATGTTCTTTTTTATGGGATTGTTAATTGGGACAGTGCCCTCGATCTTGAAAATGCACGGTGATATGCGTCCGACGGTAGTTCGCATTCTGGCGCTGCTGATTGGATTGGCCGTAGTTGTCAGCTCGCGCCTCTTTGCGCCGTCCGAGGGTGGCGCGGCGGATGTCTCTGGAGTGAGCGGCGCGCTCTACAACTTGTTAGTGGCTTTCTTAGGCGGTTGCGCCAGCGTTACTCCTGGGCTGGATGGCTCCTATGCTTTGCTGCTGGGAGGCCCATACTATCCGATCATGGACGCGCTCTCAGCGCGCACTCAGCTGGCGATTCAGT
>CAZYPJ010000008.1:22082-37724 GCA_964649365.1 uncultured Anaerolineales bacterium
GATCGGCGGTGCATTCTATGGCCTGTGGCCGAATGCTGAGGCTATGGCCCGGGCAAGCGCGCCGGTGTTGGTTCTCATGTTTGCTGCCGGGGCTGTTATTGCCTGGTTCGCCAGCCGAATCCAGACGCCAACTAAATAACGGGTAAATGCAGCGTTGCGGAGGAGTTGTAGCCATGTCTACCGCCCTTCATTTGGCCTTTCGTGAGATTTGGCGTAACCGAGGACGCTTTGCCTTGTTCAGCATGGTGATCGCCCTGATCACCGTGCTGATTTTGTTTATCGCCGCCCTGGGCGAGGGGCTGGGATCGGGCAATCGCGAATATTTACAAAAGCTCGACGCGGACTTGATCGTCTATCAGGACACCGCACGCCTCTCGATTGCCGCGAGCCGTCTGGAGCGTGCTACGGCGCGATCGCTCCTCAATGTACAAGGCGTGCGCCGCGCTGGGCCGCTGGGCTTGGCCAGTTCCAGCGTCATGCGCAGCGGGGCTAAGCCGATGGATATCTCGCTGATCGGCGTCGAGCCGGGCGAGCCTGGCGAACCGCCAGTGCTGGAGGGTGAGCAGTTGCAGCGCCGCGAGGGCAATGAAGTTATCATTGATCGCACCGTGGCGCTCATGACCAACCTTGGGCCCGGCGATTGGATCGTGCTGCGTTCGCCGCAGGGAAACCAGGAAGAGTTCTTTGGGCTAAAAGTGGTGGGCGTCACCGATAGCCGCAAATACAGCTTGCGCGCCTCAGTTTTTGCGCCTTATGTGACGTGGGACAAAGTACGCCCCAAGCCCGATCCTAATGCGCCCGCGGATCTATCCTGTAACATTGTGGCGGTGCAACTGGCCGATCCTACCCAGATTGATGAAGTGCGTCAGCGTCTCGTCGCGCAGGTAGGGCGTATTGAGGCGGTGGACCGCGTGACAGCCTACGAGAACACTCCCGGCTATAGCGAGCAGCAGAGCACGCTGAAGACGCAGAACTATTTCGCGCTGCTTATCGGGTTGCTGGTGATCGGCGGCTTTTTCCAGATTCAGACGCTGCAAAAGGTCGCCCAATTCGGGATGCTCAAAGCCATCGGCGCGCCCAACGCCACGATCGCTTGGGCGGTGCTGGCGCAGATCATTACCGTGAATGTGATAGGCGTGCTAATTGGCGGCGTTGCCACGGTGGGATTGTCGCTGAGCTTTCCACCCAACATTCCCATCATCTTTGAGTTACAATCCGGCCTCACAGCGTTGGCTTCAATTCTCCTGATCGGGCCGCTGGGCGGGTTGGTTTCGATGCGCTATGCATTGCGCGTCGAGCCGCTGACGGCATTGGGACTGAGCCAGTAAGGAGGAGATGATGATAGAAGTGGCGCTGGAGGCTCGTTCGGTAACCAAAGTGTACGGCGCGACCGGAGGCGAGGTGTTCGCTGTGGATGGGGTCTCGCTGACATTGCGCCGGGGCGAACTTGTAGCGTTAGTGGGGCCAAGTGGGTCGGGCAAGACGACGCTTCTGGCCATGCTGGCGGGCTTGCTGCAACCCTCTTTTGGCGCCATTATCATAGATGGCCACGAGCTTTCGGCTATGCGCGAGCGAGAGCGGGCTGCCTTTCGGCGTCGCAAGATCGGCTTTGCCTTCCAGTCCAACAACCTGGTGCCCTACCTTACGGCTCTGGAAAACGTCGAGTTGATGTTGCGTCTGAACAACGAGTATTCGCCCGCCAGCCATGAACGCGCACAGGATTTGCTTATACGGTTGGGGTTAGGCGAACGGCTCAACTCGCTGCCTCGGCAGCTTTCGGGGGGGCAGCAGCAGCGCGTGGCTATCGCGCGCGCGCTTATCAACCAGCCCGCACTCGTCCTGGCCGACGAACCGACCGCCAGCCTCGACAGCGAGCGCGCCTTTCAGGTGGTGCAAACGCTGGCTGAATTGGTGCATGAACAGCAACGGGCAGGAATTCTGGTGACGCACGATTTGCGACTGGTGGAATATGTGGATCGTGTGATCCAGATGCTCGATGGGCGTATCTCGCGCGAACTAACAGCTAGAGATGATCTCGCCTGCCTGGCCAACCCGGCCAACTGCCAACGTATTCCAATGAGCGTATTGGGATTGGAAAAGTTTGTGGAAAGCATGTGAAAGGAACACACATGGCGCACGACAAAGAACATCCGACCCATTGGGGGTACACCGACAAGATCGGTCCGGCGCATTGGGGCGACCTAGATCCGGCCTATTCTTTCTGCGCGTTAGGAAAGAACCAATCGCCGGTGGACATCACCAACCCCACGGCGCAGCCCGTCGAGGCGCTGATATTTGATTATGGGCGCACGCCGCTGGCCATCGTTAATAACGGTCACACGATTCAGGTCAATTGTACGCCGGGGAGCATGCTCCGTGTCGGGGCGCGGACCTATATGCTACGGCAGTTTCACTTTCACGCGCCCAGCGAGCACACCATTGCGGGGCGTTATTCGGCGATGGAAGCCCATTTTGTGCACCAGGCTGAAGATGGCGAGCTGGCCGTGGTGGGGGTGATGATCGAGCGCGGCGACGCGAATGCCGCCTACGAACCGACGTGGGAACATCTGCCCGCTCAAGAAAGCGCGGAGCAGCGTTACGACGTAGAGATTGATCTCAGCGCCTTGCTGCCGCGCCGTCTGGCGGCCTATCGCTATATCGGGTCGCTCACTACGCCGCCCTGCACCGAAAATGTGCGCTGGTTCGTGCTCACACAGCCGGTGCAGCTTTCGGGCGCGCAGGTAGCCGCCTTTGAGGCGATCATGAAGGGCAACAATCGGCCCGTGCAGCCGCTGAACGGGCGTGTGATTGTTGTGGATCCACAAGAATAGGGTCTGTGAAAAGGGCGGGGATCAGTAATGTCCTCGCCCTTTTTCGTTTCTATGGCTTGGGTACCATCCCTTGATAGCTGCCGCTGCCTGATATTGCATAGGCCACTGTCTTGCCTTCGACTGTGGCAAAGCCCAACAAGTAGGCGGTGTTGCCGCCCAGCCCATAGAAGGCGTAACCCGCCGGCAGACCGAGGTTTTCCACTTGTGGAACAGGCGTCAGCGCTACTGTGACGCCAGCAAAGAATTGCTTGAGCTGCGCCTGGGCTTGCTCGGCGTTGGCGGGCGAGGCGGCTTTGGGTTCGACCAGCAGTGTCAACGCGCCCGACGCTTGGCCGCCGGCTCCAGTGGCTGTGACCGCGATGTTGAGTGCGCCATATGTGCCATAGTAACCCGTGGCGTCGGCCCCCAACACAGCGGAGAAAGTATTCTGCATGGCTGGAGGAAGGGGCAGGCTGGCCGAGCCGGTGTAACCTTGAGCAGTAGATACGCGTACCTCGTTGCCTTTGAGCGCCTTGATCGCTGCGCTTAGCGCTTCTTGCGCCTGTTGCGGCGCTACGGGCGCCGCTTCCGCAGTGACGTTGGCGCCCGGCGTCCACGACGGAGTGCGTTGGCCCAGCACGCCGGGCAACGCTACCTGACCAGTCGGGGCTTGCGGGGTAACGGTGAGGAGCGCGTTTGCGCCGGCGGCGAGTGTGGCCTGCGCCGCTGCCGCGATGGTAGCAGCCTCTGCCGATAGTGTGCGCTGACCCAGCACGCCGGGCAGGGCGACGCGCGACGGTTGGCTGCCAGGCGCTTGGGCCGCATCGGGCGCGCGTGTGGGCAGCGCGGGAGGCTCGATAGCCTGTCCCGTCTTCTCGACCTTGTCCAGCGCCTCATTCAGGCGCTCGCGAGGTGATCCCAAGCCAATCGCGTCGCACGCTGTGCAAACCAGGCACACAAGCAGCAGCGCACAGATGGGTGAATAACGTTTCATAGTATCCCTCTCTGAAGAACCCTACGACTTCAGGAACGACGCGCGAGCCAGCGATATGTGCCGTAGGCGCTGATGGCGGCAGCGCCGTAGGCCAATGCGCTGGCCCCAACCAAACCCAAGTTCATCACGCCGAAACGGAAGACGGTCCCATAGACCGCGCAATTGACGATGGCGCTCACCATGAGCGATGGAGTCAGCGCGCGCGAGAACTCAACGCTCACGGAGCGCGCCGTGATGACAAGCGTGGAAAGATATACGGCCGGAAAAACAGCCATCACCGCGCCCAACACCGGCCCGCCGAGGCGGCTCAAAATCACTGCCGCCGCCACGATGCCGCCGCTGAACAACCCTCTCCCTGCGATCTCGACGCGAGAGCGGCGCACCTTGACCCCGCCATGAGGATGCAGATCCAAAGTGCGCGTCATAAGCAGATAAGAGCTGGTCAGAGTGACGGCCCAGATTATCAGCGCCCATCCAAAACCAATCTGGCCCAAGAGCACGAGCGCCCCTTGCAGCGTGAGCCATGCCGCCAACGCCCAGCCGATTCCTATCGCCAACCCCTGGCGCGCCAACGCCGCATAGGTCACAAGAAATATTGCATTGACGGCCAAAGCCGCCGGTAGGGCAGTGGTGGCGGCTCGCGCCTGCTCTAGTCCTTGCGTCCAGCCGATAAAGAACAGCGCCACCACGATGGTTGAAGGCAAACCACCAATCAAGCCGCCGAGCTTGCTGCCCAAGGTCTCGGCGGCGATGGTCGTCAGCGTGATCCACACCCCGCCCACGATCAGGCTCAGCGCCAGTTTGACGATGAAAGGGTCCAAACGCTCGCTCCTGTCGCGGCGAGAGTCTTAGGGTTGTACTGCGGCAAAGGCTTGCTCTAGCCGTCTCAGCGCCTCGCGAATGGCGTTCGCGTCGGGCGGGCAGCCTTGCAGATAGATAATGTCGCGCTCGGGATCGAGGCCGAACTGCGTGGCGCGCTCGAGCACAGCCCGTGAATAACGCTCCATGCAATCGCCTACCAGCAGCTCCAGGTGCCATTGGTCGCGTTTGACCTGATCGCCGGCGAACACCTCAGCCCCGGCGCCGGTAACGCGCAGGTAGGCCAGGAACTCGGGTGCGAGGCCCGGGATTGCCTTTCTGGCCAGGTCACGGCATTGCAGGCAGACTGCGCCGCTCTGCTCGATGGCTTGGATCACATCGCCCGCACGCGCCGGGCAACCGGGTACGTGCTTTCCGAGATATGCAAACTTGCTCGCGCAGTCGCCCACTACGATCACGCCGTCGTCCCCTACCTGCGGAGCGTCGCCGTCGCCGCCTAGAATGAACGTGATCGGCTTCAACAGCTTCTGGCGGCCAAAGCGCATCATGGTCACTAACGACGCGCTGCGGCAACGGCTACACGCGCCGCAATCGTGGACTGTCAAGCTAGGCGCCAGCTTGAGCACTTCTTCTGCCGGAGTCTCAAAGCGGTGAATACATTCCTCTAGTGGATCGCCCACTGTCGTGATACGATCTCGTTCGCCAACGCCGACGCCGTCTTCAATGGCCCATTGCAGATAGCAGGTGCGCATATTCTCCATGCCCATGATCTCTTTGGAGATCACATCTAGCGCTACCGGGTCGGCCCCGACGATCATCAGGCGCGCGCCGGCGGGGCGGTCGAACTTGTTGCCGCCTGCGATACCCTCGGCGCCATCCCAGGCGTCCACCACGGTCAGATCGGGTTTGCGAATGCGGTTAATATCGGTAAGCGCCTCTTCGAGCATATATTGACCATGCACCTCGGAGCGCTTCCATTGTGGGATGAGCGCATAACTATTTTTCAATGAGACGGTATAGTCGCAACTGATGTGCGTCTTGAGGCAAGGCACGGTGATGAACACATCGCAATCGCGTACCAGCCGTGAAAAAGGCAGTGGGTACGGATAATGCGGTTTCTCGATCATGACCTCATCGTGTGGGCCGCCGTCGAGGTTGTACAGTTCGACGTCATAGCGTGCGGCCAATTCGCGCCAACCGCCAGTAGGAAAGGCGGTGTCTAGCGTCGTTCCGAACGCGCCCGTACCTTCGGCGAGAACAACTCGCCCGGGCTGACAGCGTAGCACCTGGCGCAACAAGGCTTCCACCACTTCTAGGCGCGTCGTGCCGCCCGAATCGGAAGGAGCGTTAGCCGTGATGTTGGGTTTGATAACGACCGTCTCGCCAGGCTTGACGAACTGCTCGATGCCGCCCAAATCGGCTAGGCACCGAGCCAGAACATCATCTACCGCGGCCAGCTCGGTCCAGTGTCGCACCGAGATCATCGCTGTATCGCACACGTGAGCCTCCAAGGCATGATGGTTTTTGACAAACAAGGGATATTCTATCCTGTTCCACGTGAAGGTCAAAAGCCCGCTACCGCCTTTTGACGTTCAGGCGGCGCGTGCTAGAATTGGTCATCCATCAAACGAGGGGCTGCGATGATCACTGCATTTGCCGAGCGTCGTATTGCGCGGACGCTATTGATAGACGCCGATGATACCCTTTGGGAGAATAATATCTTTTATCTGCGTTGTACTGCTGATTTTCTGGATCTTGTAGATGCGCTGGGGTTCAACCGCGTCGAGGCGCAGCGAACACTCGATCACTGCGAGCAGGAAGTGATCCCGATACTCGGATATGGGCCGAAGGGGTATGTGGCGGCGTTGGAGCTGGCCTGCCAACGGTTGCATGAACGTGCGGGGCGCGCCGCTAGCGCCGATATGCTGGCGCAAGTTCGCCGCCTCGGCGAACCCGTGTTACATCCGCCTATGGTCTTGTTGCCCGAAGTGGAGCTTACGCTCCAGATATTGCGTCTTGCCAGCCGTCTGGTGTTGGTGACCAAAGGCGATGAGGCGGCGCAGCGCGCCAAGATTGCACGTTCGGGCCTAGAGCCGCTGTTCGACGCAGTGTACATCGTACCCGAAAAGAACGTCGCCGCCTATCGGCGCATCGCCGACGAGTTGCAGCTTGATCGGGGCGCAACGTGGATGGTCGGCAACAGCCCCAAGTCGGATATCAATCCGGCGATCGAATGCGGTCTGGGCGCGATCCTGATCCCACACGATCACACCTGGACGGCGGAACACGAAGAGATTGCCCAGCCCGACAAGGTCACAATCCTAGAGCGTTTCGCGGATTTGCCGCGTTATTTCGGAATCGAGGAGGTCGCATGAAGATCGTCGCCGCCGAGATCATTGATGTGAATTTACATAATCTCAAGCCACCAATTATCCTGAAGCTCGTCACCGACGAAGGGCTGACGGGCGTGGCCGAGTTTCCATTGGCTTACGGATCGGGCCGCCAGGCGGCGATGGGCATGTTGCGCGATATGGTCAGCGAATTCGTTCTGGGGGCCGATCCGTTGCTGGTCGAAGCGATGTGGCATACTCTGTTCCGGCGCACCTTTTGGGGGCAGGGTGGCGGGCCGATCATCTATGGCGGGATCAGCACGATTGATATTGCTCTCTGGGATATCAAAGGTAAAGCGTTGGGGCGCCCGGTGTACGACCTATTGGGCGGCAAGGTGCGCGACGCAATTCATTGCTATTGTAACGGCTGGTACAGCGCCGAGTTCCGTCAGGTAAATAATCGTGTACCGGTGACGCCAGAAGAGTTCGGCGATCTAGCAGCCCAAGCCGTGGCTTTGGGTTGGGATGGACTAAAGTTCAATCCTTTTGGCGCGCCTCCGGGCAGCGATTGGTCGCCCCATGAGCGTGCGCTGGATCCGCGCCGCGCCGAGCTGGGTTATGCTCGCGTGGCCGCCGTGCGCAAAGCAGTTGGCCCGAAGGTGGATATCATGGTCGAGTGCCACGGCTGGTTCGGCCCCACCTCGGCCATCGAGATGGGACGGCGGCTGGTAGATCTTAACCCGTTGTTCTATGAAGAACCTGTGGATGCCATGAACGTCGAGTGCATGAAAAAAGTGGCCGACGCTGTGCCCATCCCCATCGCTGCCGGTGAGCGCTTGTACACGCGTTACGGCTTTCGCGAGTACATCGAAAAGCAGGCGGTGGATGTACTCCAGCCCGACGTAGGCCTGGCCGGCGGTATTACCGAGCGGAAAAAGATCGCTGCTCACGCCGAGACTTATGGCTTGCACGTACAGCCGCACAACTGTCACGGCCCCATCGCTACGGCAGCGGCGGTGCAGGTGGACGCCTGCATCACCAATTTCATCACGCAAGAGCTGGTGCCGCTGCGCGACCAGATCACTTTCGATATTGTGGAAGACCCGCTGGAGATGACGGTGGTGAACAGCATGATGCCCGTTCCCACCAAGCCAGGGTTGGGAGTGACGCTGAATGAAAAGCTGGTGGCGCGTTGCCCGAAGATAAGGCTAGGCAAATAACGAAAAGGCCAGGCTCACGAGCCTGGCCTTTTGATTAGAACAATATCCCCGCCTTTGGCAACACTTGTATCCCTGGCAGATACTGCTGCACCAGCGTCGCTGGTCGGCCCACTAGCGTCAGCACCGCCAGTTTAGGCTCGCCGATGGTGAGGCGCAGCGCCTTTTGCCAGTAGAGCATCGTTTCTTGCAGCGACTTGATCTCGCTCCACGGGATCAACACAGGAGGATATTTGGTCAGAGGAGGGCGCACCCACATATAGAGTCCCTCCGGGCCGATGATGTAGGTGGTGCAAAAGCGATAGCGCACCGCCCCGAGCATGGCGTGTTGGCCGGTGAACTTGTCGCCCGTCGGCTCGTGGCCGGCGGGGTAGCGCCCGAACAACTGGGTGAGACCGCCGAACCGTGCAAAGATGGTGAGGCTCAAGAATACCATAGCTACCACGAATCCCGCCAGCAGCACGAACATCAGCGCGATAGCGGCAAAAGTCGAGAACACGAACACGCCCGGTGAGTCCATGGGTGTCCTTTCATTGCGAGCTAGTCTTCCTGGAAATCGAACCCGGCGACCTTCCATTCGTCGTCAACGCGCGCCAGGATGATCGAGAGCGTGCCGGGGCGGTCGCCAGTGAAAGTGACGGTTCCTTCCAACTGCCCCTGGTCGTCCGAGATGTTGCGCGATGAGAACTTCCACGATGCGGGCTGAGCATTGCCATCCTCGATCAACGCCTGCAATTGCCCGGCATCGCCAAGCTCGGTCTGAAGATCGGTGGAGCACAACGCGAAAGCGCGGGCATAGTCGCCGTCTTTGAGCGCCGTCATGAATGCCTTGCCGACATCAGCGATAGGTTTAGTCGCGCTGACGCCGGCGAACACACCCAGGCTGATCAGCAACACACAGGCGCCCAGCGCCAGCAGCACAAGAATACCGATCAACAAGAGGACTTTTTTGTTGCTCATCGCGCACTTCCTTTCGGTCGGGCGGCCCGATGGCCCAGCATCCACCTGTGCAACACGCCTGTATTATGCACATTCGTAGCGCAAAGGCAAGCCCTCGCCAACGGGTCTCCCGATCTTCTCGGCGCGATTCGTTAGCGTCGCTTAGTCAGCCAATCCGGATCGGCGCAGAACTTGAAATCGCAGCCATCGGGCGCTTGAAGCACCTGGTCAATCCACAGCGCGCGATAGCCCTTGGTGTACTTGGGCGCAGGAGGCGTCCATGCTGCTAGACGGCGCTGGATTTCGCGTTCATCTACTAAAACGTTCAGCACACCCTTTTCCGCGTCTAGTTCGATCATATCGCCATCCTGCACCACCGCCAGCGGCCCACCAATGGCGGCCTCGGGTGCGACGTGCAGCACCACTGTGCCATACGAGGTGCCGCTCATGCGCGCGTCGGTGATGCGCACCATGTCGCGCACGCCCTGACGCAGCAGGTGGCGTGGTAGGCCCACCGGGCCGACCTCGGGCATACCGGGCGCGCCCACCGGCCCCATGTAGCGGTTGATGATGACGTGATCCGCAGTGATGTGAGCGAAATCGCGGTCAATATCCTCTTGCTTGCGGCTTTTGATGACCGCTGCCGGGCCGATGTGCTTGAGCAGGTTGGGCGAGGCCGCCGCCGTCTTGATGACTGCGCCAGCGGGGGCCAAGCTGCCCCGCAGTACCCGCAGGCCGCCGTTAGACTGGATGGGGTCAGAGAGTGGGCGGATAATTTCACGGTTGCGCACACGCACATTCTTGAGATTCTCACCCAACGTCTGACCGGTGGCCGTCATTACCGAGGTATCGAGCAACGGCTCGATCTCTTTCATCACCGCCGCAATACCGCCGGCGTGATACAACTCCTCGACGGTATACTCGCCGCTGGGCTTGACATTGGTGATGAACGGCGTCTTGTCGCTGATGGGGTTAAAATCGTCAATGGTCAGCGGCACGCCCGCGCGCCGGGCCATAGCAACCAGGTGAATGACCAGGTTGGTGCTAGCGCCGGTGGCCATCAATACCTTGACGGCGTTCTCGAACGCGGCGCGAGTGAGGATGTCGGAAGGCTTGATGTCGCGCTCGACCAGTTCTACGATCTTGATGCCCGACGCCTCGGCAATCTGGATCCGCTGAGCGTACACTGCTGGGATCGAAGCGCAGCCGGTGAGGGTCATCCCCAGCGCCTCAGCCATGGATTGTACGCTATTGGCTGTGCCCATCACGCCGCAGGCGCCGCAGGTGTTGAAAAAGCCGTTCATCTCGACTTCATCCATCTCTTCTTTGCCGATATCGCCTGCAATATAGTTCCAGCAGAACTTTTGCGTATCGGTGGAGCAAGCCACAGTGTGTCCCTCGTAAAATCCTGCTAGGCGCGTGCCGCCGGTGACGATAATGGCGGGCTTGTTGGCCGAGGCCAGGCCCATGATTTGCGCCGGCACGTCCTTATCGCACGTCGAGAGCAGCACCACGCCATCCATCGGCACCGAATCAATAAACTCTTCCGTATCCAACGCCATCAAATTGCGATAGATCAGCGTCGAGATGTTGTGGAACACCTCGCACATCGAGATGGTGGCAAACTCGAGCGGGAAGCCGCCCGCCGCCCAGATGCCGCGCTTGACGGCGTCGGCTAGGGCGCGGAAATGCCAGTGGCCCGGATTGATCTCGCTCCACGGGTTGCACACGCCGATCACAGGCCGCTGCATGTCATAGTCAGTATAGCCCATCGCGCGAATGTGCCCGCGAGTGGTCAGGTTGAGCGGGTTGTCCAGATCGAACCATTTCCTGCTGATCGAACCCTTGGCCATGTCGGTAGTACCTTTCCTTTCTGCGTAAGTGATGTCTGACAGAGAGGTCGCCCGCCGCTCAATCGCGCCGGGATGCGCCGCATTATATGCAACCCCGCGCTATCCGCAAGCGTTACGAGTGGATTCATGCTGAAACAGAACTCGAAGGCGCTTAATTTTGATGGGGAGATTAAAGAGCCTCGCCCTCTCCCAACAATATGCGGAAAAGGGCGAGGCGAGCCATCGAGGAGCGACTAATGAGGTTAGGCCAATGTCAACATCTTGACGCAAACCGGCATGGGCACCTCGATAATCTGTCCGGTGGGCGTGAGCTTTCCCGTGGCCTGATCTACCTTGAAAGCGACAATATTGTTCGAGTTCTGATTGGCGGCGTAGTGATAGTTTCCGGTGGGGTCGAGCGCAAAGTTGCGCGGGAATTTGCCCCGGGTTGGCTCGTAGCCCACCGTGCTCAGCTCGCCGTTAGCGGGATTGATGGCCATGATGACGATGCTATCGTGCCCCCGGTTCGAGCCGTAGAGAAACTTGCCCGAAGGCGCGATGTGAATATCGGCGCAGTAGCTCGTGCCCTGAAAGTCGGCGGGCAGCGTCGAGATGTGCTGGAAAGCGGTCATCTCGCCGAGTACGCTGTTGTAGGCAAAAGCCGTGACGGTTTCATCCAGCTCGGCGATCACATACACCCATTGGCCATTGGGGTGGAACGCCAGGTGGCGCGGCCCGGCGCCCGCCTGAAGCTGGCCATAGGCCGGGACATTGGATACCAATTTGCCATTGGCCAGGTCGAGCTTGTAGATCATCACCTTGTCCATGCCGAGGTCAGCCGCCAGCGCAAAGCGGTTGTTGGGGTCCGGGGTGATCGAATGCGCATACGCCTTGGTCTGGCGCTTGGGGTCCACGCTAGAACCCTCGTGCTGGTGAAAGTCGCTGGCTGGGGCGAGCTTGCCATCTTCCAGAATGGGAAGCATGGCCACATTGCCGCCAACATAGTTGGCCACCATTGCATACCTGCCCGTCTTTTCGACGCTGATGTGGCACGGCCCTTGCCCGACCGACGACTGGCCGTTGAGGAAGGTCAATGCGCCCGTTTCGGGCGCGATAGCAAAAGCGCTGACGCCGCCGCCCGGTTTGCCCTCGAACTCGCCCATCTCATTGGCGGCGTAGAGATAGCGCCCCGAGGGGTGAATTGCTAAAAAAGATGGGTTGGGCAATCCTTTGCCTACGCCCTTGAATGTCCACGCGCCGGTATCGGGATCCATGGTATAGACATAGATGCCCTCGCTGGTGGTGCGCGCTGTGTAGGTGCCCACATAGACCATGATCTGCTTTGCGCTCATTGTCACTCTCCATCGGGAATAGTTGCATTGCGTGACGCCGGGCTTGGTAATCACGACGCCTCGCCGTATGTGCGCCTATTGTGCCAGAAAAGGCGATGGCGCGCAAGCGCAATTCACCGCGAATTGTTGCGCTGCGACATCAAGTCTGTCTTTGTGACCCGCCCCGGTGCAAAGCGAACCGGACGTCGCAGTATCCACAGACCACCGTTTCCGGCAGCGAAGAAGGCATAGTCGCCTCGCGTCGCCGCCGCATAACCCCAGCCTGGCGCAGCGTAATGGGCCAACTCAAAGGGTGTAGTGGGGTCGGCGATGTCGAGCAAGTGGAGCGCGCCGTTCCATTCGCTCACGAAAGCATAGCCGCCATCCACCGCGACGCTTCTCGCACGGCCCAGGCCATCGGCGCGGCCCACCTCGTGTGGCGCTGCCGGGTTCGAGATGTTAATGATCCGCAGACCGCCGTCGCCATCGGCCAGGTAGGCATAGCCTCCCTCGACGGCTACGCCTTGGGCATACCACGGCGTAGCACATACACCCACCTGAACTGGCGCGCTAGGATCGGCCACGCTGATGATGTGCAGGTTGCCGTCCAGATCAGCCAAGTAGGCATAGTCGCCAGCGATAGCCACCGACTGGGCATAGCCTGCCACCTCAAGACGACCGACCTCTGTCGGTGCAGAGGGATTGGCGACATGCACGATGCCCAAACCTGCGCGGCCATCGGCGATATACGCATAATCGCCCACCACTGCCACCTCGCAAGCGTCTCCTTGTGTGTCGCACGTCCCCAGAGCGGTGGGGGCGGCGGAGTCGGTCAAATCCACAATCGTCAGGCCTCCGCCCCAAGAGGTCACATAAGCGCGCTCGCCAATGGCTGCCACAGACCACGCCTGACCCGCGATGTCGCAAACGCCCAGTAGCCGAGGCGCGGTCGGGTCGGAGGTGTCCACCACGTGCAGCCCGCTCGATCCACCAGTGATGCAGGCCACATCGGGCATATCGGCAGACACGGCGACATCATAGATGCGGTCTGGCGTATCATAGGCGGCGATTTCGCTCGGAGCGGCAGGGTTGCTGATAGTTACTACGCGCAAGCCTGCCTCGCGCGCGGCTACGACGGCATAAGCGGGCGCCGTGCCCTCAGCCAACGCCACAGCGACGGCGCTATCGGGCAAAGACAAGTAGCTCAGATCCGCGGGCGCGGCGGGATTAGAAATGTCTATCACACGGAGGCCTCCGTCTCTATCAGCTACATAAGCATAGACGCCAGCTATAGCGAGCGTCTGAGGCGTGCCTGACATGGCAAAGGTTCCCGCCGTGCTTGGCGCGGCTGGGTTGCTAACATTGATGGTGAGCAAAGTACCGTCTGCCAGCAGAACATAGGCATAGTCCCCTGCCTTTGCCACAGCCCGTAAGGGTTCCTCGCAATCAAACTCTACCATCTGATAAGGTGCAGCAGGGTTGGCCACATTGAAAATGAGTAGATCATAGCTTGTGGCTATATACGCATAGTCACCCGCCACAGCGATGCCGACGGCGCGGGAATATGTGTCGCACTTGCCCATATATTGCGGCGC
Source organism: uncultured Anaerolineales bacterium (assembly GCA_964649365.1). Classification (GTDB taxonomy): domain Bacteria; phylum Chloroflexota; class Anaerolineae; order UBA1429; family UBA1429; genus CAZYPJ01. The sequence goes on from CAZYPJ010000008.1 coordinate 35,950, forward strand.
AGCCGGATCGGTCACATCCAGGATGCTTACATCGCTGTATACTGCCTCGCTCACATAGAGATGACTGCCAGAAATCGTCACAACTCGCACGCCGGTGCGCATGTTGTACTCGCCCACCACGCGCGGCGCCGATAACTCGGCCAGGCTGAGGACGCGCAAACCCTTGGCCCCTAACGCCACATACGCATAGCCCTCGGCTACAGCGACATCCAGAATCGGGCCGGGCAGCACCTCGCTTTGGCCGATGAGGGCGGGCGCAGCGGGGTCGGATAGATCAAACACGCCGAGCCGTGGCCCGATCCCAGCCAAGGCGTAATTCCCCATCGTGGCCACGGCCTGGGTCGCCCCGCCGATCTGCCCGACGGGCGTCAAAGGATCGGGAATCACAGTGGGCGCTACGGTCGGCTTAGGGCCGATGGTTGGCTCGGGGATGGGCGGGGCGTCAAAGCGATAGATCGCTAGCCCGCCAGGCCCATCGGCCAAACATACCAAGTCCTCTGAGACAGCGATGCCTTGAGCATATCCGGGCGAGTCGCAGGCGGCGACCTCTCGGGGCGCGGCTGGATTGGAGACGTCCACGATGCGCAATCCGCCAGCATCCACGGCGACATAAGCATAGTCGCCGACTACAGCCACCCCCTGAGCATCCTCGCCCCCCAACGGGCACACGGCCACGCCGCGCGGCGCGGCGGGGTTGCTCACGTCCACAATCCGCAGCCCCGCCGTACTATCGGCGAGATAGGCGTAGCCGTCTATCACCGTCACATCGTAAAGCGTGGAGAGCGTTCTGTGTTCGGCGACATAGCGGGGGGCAGTAGGATTTGAGATATCAATGATCCTGATTTTTCTGCTATCGGAAGCAACGTACGCATAATCCCCGGCCACAGCAAGTCCATTTGCCCACCCCTGACACAGATATCCGACCTGTCGCGGCGCGGTCGGGTCGCAGCCAACAATGATATAGTAATCGCCCTCATTCTCAAGGACATGGGCGTACTGCCCTGCCACCACTACATCATAAGCCGTCTCGGGGGTATCGAATAGCCCTACGATCTGGGGCGACGAAGGGATAGAAACATCTACGATGCACAGCCCTGCGCTGCCGTCGGCCACGAAAGCATAGAATCCTGCCACATCCACCGCATAGGACTCGCCCGGCGTGTTGGCCAGGCCCAACTCGATGGGCGCGGTGGGATCGGTGAGATCCACGATGCGCAGGCCCGCCTCGCCATCGGCCACCAAGGCGCGCCGCCCCAGCAGCTTGACGCCCCGCGTATAGCCGGGCAAGGCAGAGCCGCCCACATCGCGGGGCGCAGAAATGGGCGTGAGATCAACCGAACGCACGCCGCCTCGGTCGGCCACGTAGGCATAGTCGTCGCCCACGGCCACGGCGTAGGCGCATCCCGGAGTATCGCATGTCCCCAATATCGTGGGAGCAGAGGGGTTCGATACATCCACGACGCGCAAGCCGCGCGAATCCTGCGCGAGATAGGCCGTGCGCGTATCGCCATTGGCGATGGTGCGCACACCCCAGACATTGCCCCAGTCGGCAGCAGAGCCGACCTTTTGTGGCGCAGTAGGGTTCGAGACGTCCACGATGTACAACCCATAATCCGTGCCTGTGTAGGCGTATGTGGCAATCCCATCGGCAAGGATTGCCAGGCTATATACCCTTTGGTTGGTGGGCGAGGGGTTGATGACTGCCGTCTCTTGCGGCTCGCTCGGGTAAGAAACATTCGCGATGTACAGATTCCCATAACCTGCCACGTAAATAT
>CAZYPJ010000009.1:0-5137 GCA_964649365.1 uncultured Anaerolineales bacterium
AGAGGTTTGCGTTCGGCAACGATCATGTTTCGCCTCGTCTATTGGAAACGTGGAACAGGCTCTCAGGCGGGCTGCTCGGCGCTTGCGGCGGGCGCCGGCTCGGGCCAATGGCTCAGCCATGCCAACAAGTCGGTTGGCATGTTGGGGCCGATGTTATGAAACACCAGGTACTCTGCGGGGATGCCCACCTCTTGCAGCGTCGCGCGCGCGGCGGCGACGCGCTTTTCGGCCCAGCGGGGGCCATCCACCGAATGACACGCATCCTCGTAGCAGGCCAACACCATCACGCGGTCGGCGCCCGCTTCAAATGCTCGCAGGATATGGATCGTATCAATGCTGCCGCCGCACGGCATACTGACCCATTCCACGCCGGCGGGCAAACTCTGGCCGCCAGCCTGCAATTCCTGGATGGTCATGCCCGCCGAGCGCGCACAGCCGATGAGGACGATGCGGAGCGGTTGGTTCATTGTGATAGCGACCTCCTCAGCTTCCCTGCATCCAGGCGGGCGCCGCCTGGCCGACCCATTCGATGGCTTGCACCGGGCAATTGGCGATACAAGCGCCGCAACCCTGGCAGGCCAAATCTACCACGCGAGCAGCCTTGACCTCGCCATAATCGGCGATCTCGACGGCGGCGTGCGCGCAGGTGCGCACGCAGGTAAGGCAGCGGATGCACTTGGTCGAATCCACATGAGCGATGGCCTCTTGCGAGGGCGCCAATACGCCGCTGCCCAGCAATGCGTCCACATTGGCGACGGCTTGCAGCGCGTCGGCCTCGGCTTCGTGAGCGTCACAATCCATATGGCAGCGACCGGCAAAGAAAATCCCGCGCCGCACCGAAAGGCCGGGGCGATATTGGCGGACGTTGACATCTTGAAAGTAACCATCCTGGCCCACGCGCACACGCAAGAGCGCGGCCAGTTCGGCGGTGGCGGCGTGCGGGCGCACGGCATCGGGCATGATGAGCCAATCGCCCTGCAAACGACCCTCGACATACGCAATGCTGACGCCCTCATCGTCCACGCTAACTTTTGGGGTCTCATAACGGCAAAAGACCACGCCCTTTTCGCGCAGCTCACGCGTCAGGCGCTCTAGCCAAGGGGTATCTACCTTCAAGTTCTGATAAAAAACATGGACCTCGGAATGCCACTGGGCGCGCAAGTCATGCGCCAGGTGCAGAGCTTCGACGGCGGTTTCCTTACTGGTCTCACCGCCCAGGTCGAGAGCGATGAACAGGCGCTCGTGACGGTGGGGTAGCGCTGCGCCGGCGCTGCGCGGCGTAGCGAGTTGTTGCCGAACTCGCGAGACAGTCAAGATGCGAGCCGAGGAGGGTAGCCCGTATTGCTCTGCGGGGAAAAAGCGTTCGTTGCCGATGGCTACGACCAAGGCGGAAGCGGGAATGATCTCTTGAGCGCCTTCACAATCCAGCGCGGCGCGAAAATCGCCGACATGCCCGTCGAGTTTGAGCAGGCGAGAAGCCATGTAATAGTGCAGCCGAGTGTGCGGCGCGTGGCCGTCGCTCGCCCCTTCGCCCAGGGCCGCCTGATGCACCGTATAGCCCAACCTCAATAGCTCCTGCGAAACCACCCTCGCCTCAGGAGTATCCCCCAAGATCAAGACCTCTTTGTCTATTCGAATCGCTTGGCTCACGATCCCCTCTCCTGTAGGTAGGCATAGCAGGCTTCGGCAGCCTGGCGCGCATGAGCGATAGACTCGGCAATTGAACGCGGGGCCTGGCAGCTCCCTGCCACAAAAACGCCAGGAGCGATAGTGCTCGCTTCATCATCCAGGGTGGAGAAAAAGCCATAGGGGCCGAGGTTGAGGCCGAACATTTCGGCGACCTGAGCGGCGTCGCGGCGGGGTTGCATCCCGATAGAGAGCGCCACCAGGTCGAATTCTTCTTGTACGGTCTTGCCGGCGAGAATGTCGTCATAGAGGAACACAGCCTTGGTAGGGTCTTGGGGCGAACGACGAATGACCGCCGGCAACCCTGCCACGATACGAATTCCATCCTGCAATGCGGCGTTCCACGCGGGGGCGAAATCGCGTCCGTGGGTTTGGATGTCCATCTTGAACACGGTGATTTCGAGTTCAGGCCGACGCGCTTTGAGCAGCCGCGCCAGGCGCAGCGCATAGCGGCAACACACTTGCGAGCAATACCCTCGCCCCACGTGCTCATCGCGCGAGCCAACGCATTGGATAAAAGCAACCCTGCCGGTCAGTCCGTCGAAAGCGCCTTGGCCTTCTTGGTGTAGCCGCTTTTCCATCTCTTCGCCAGTGATCACTGTTGGCAGGATGCCATACCCATACGGCCCTTTCGTGTGGGCGTCCACAGGGTCGTAACCCGTGGCCAAAATCAGAGCATCGGCATAAAGCGGGCCGGGGGCGTCTTCACCCGCCAGAAAAACGGAAAAACCACCGTTCTCTCGCCCGATGCGAGTCACGGTGGTGTGCACGCGAACATCCAAACTGGCCGTCTTGACGGCGTCAAGGCACTCGGAATAGAGACAGCCGCCACACAATTGGCAGGTCTTGATCGCTTTGCAGCACAAGTCTCGCGCGCGGCCCCCTAGCGTAGCGTCGCGCTCGATCAGCGTGACCTCCACACCGCGCTGGGCCAAATTCAACCCGGCGCTCATTCCAGCCACTCCCCCGCCGATTACGACAGTACAAGGACGTCTCTGCATGGTGTGCACATCCCTTGTGTAGGTCATGGATGCAATACGCCTAAGTAAAGCGAAAGAGCGGTGGGCGTTCGGGGCATCCGCTGATGGATATATACGGGGTAAGATAGACGACTCGGAGCACCTCTCTATCCTAGTATATGCGTGAGCAATATGAGCGTCAAGAAATTCGCGCGTGCGAATTTCGTCATTATTATAACCCCATCTTGCTAAAAAGTCAATGATACTTGGTTTTCAATACGAAATTCGTTGTTTGTCGAAAACTACCATACGAATTACGTATTTCGACGCCAACGATCCCTAATCCAATCAATCTTGCCTAAAATTGTCTTTTTCGATTTGAGCGCCAAGCGCATCTATGGTAGAATGGTGCTGGCGTGATAATAGCCTATTCTAGGCCGAGAGGTATAGTATAGATGGCTTCTCAGCAGTTGGCGGTCAGCGCCGATGACGATCGCGAGAATCTGCCCACTCCGCAAGGGGTTGCTAGATTCTCGAACGGCTACTATGACCTGTACGTGATGCGCCGCCGCCGCGTCTGGCGTCCTCCTACCGATGTTTATGAGACCGATGACCAGATCATCGTCAAGGTCGAGATCGCCGGCATGAACGAAGATGATTTCCAGGTCGCGTTTTCGGATCGTACCCTGGTAATCAGCGGGAAACGTCGCGACCCAGTAGGTAAACTGATTTATCAAAACATGGAAATTCGCTATGGCGAGTTCCGCACCGAGGTACGCTTTGAGCGGCCGCTCGATGAAGCGGCCATCGAAGCCAGTTACGAATCGGGTTTTTTGTTTGTACGGTTGCCCAAAGCGGCGGAGCACCGCGTTCAGGTGCGACGCAGCGAATCCTCCTGAAACGAAGACATCTTGCGGCTCTTGGAGAGGTCTATGGATTTCTCTAGCTTACTTGATAAAACGAATAACGCTAGAAAACAAGGCGATCATGCAGAAGAAAACGAGCAGGCCTTCCCTCAAAACTTGCCCGTGCTTCCGCTGAAAAACACTGTGATTTTTCCCCTAACTGTGCTTCCCTTGGTGGTGCAAAAGCCGCGCTCGGTGCGCCTGATAGATGACGTCGTCCTGGCCGACCGGATGGTGGCGTTGGTGGCCCTGCGAGACCCGCAAGTGGAGGAGCCGCTGCCCTCCGATATGCACCAGGTAGGGACGATAGCCATCATCCATCGGCTGTCGCGCGCTCCAGATGGCACGCTGCACATCATCGTGCAAGGCCTGGAGCGTATTCGGGTCGTAGAATACACGCAAACAGACCCGTACATGCGCGCCCGGGTAGAGGCCATCCCCGATCTGGTAGAGGAAGGGGTTGAAGTAGAGGCGCTGATGCGCAGCACAACCGATCTGTTCCGGCGGCTGGTGAGCCTGGCAGCCTACCTACCGGACGAGGTCGTCTCGACGGCGCTCGAAACCACCGATCCTCGGCAGCTCGTCTATATGGTGTCCACCAGCACGCGCATGGAGATGGCTGCGCGGCAAGAGATCTTGGAAGAGAACAGCGTCTCGGCCAAGCTGCGCAAGCTAATCTCTATCCTGGCCCGTGAGGTCGAAGTACTGGAACTGGGGAAAAAAATACAGACCGACGCCCAATCGGGGATCGAAAAAGTGCAGCGCGAGTATTTCCTGCGCGAGCAGATGAAAGCGATCCAAAAAGAGTTGGGCCAGGAGGATGAGCAGGCCGTTGAGGTTCGCGAGCTACGCGACAAGATCGAGTCGGCCGGCATGCCCGAGGAGGCAAAAAAAGAGGCATTGCGCGAACTCGACCGCCTTTCCAAGCTGCCCACCGCCGCCGCCGAGTATTCGGTGATCCGCACCTATCTAGGGTGGCTCATCGAACTGCCCTGGCAAACTGCCACTAACGACAATTTGGATATCGCCGCCGCCAGGCGCGTGTTGAACGAGGATCATTACGACCTGGAACGCATCAAAGACCGCATCCTCGAATTCCTCGCGGTGCGCAAATTACGTCAAGAGCGGGCGCAGTGGTTGGCCGAGCAAGGCGGATTGGCTGACCACATTCGGCAGGAACGCGAAGGCGTCATCCTTTGTTTCGTGGGGCCGCCGGGCGTCGGCAAAACGTCGTTGGGGAGGTCTATTGCCCGCGCGCTGGGGCGCAAGTTTATCCGTCAATCGCTGGGCGGCATGAGAGACGAGGCCGAGATCCGTGGGCACCGCCGAACTTATATCGGCGCCATGCCCGGGCGCATCATCCAGGCGATTCGCCGCGTCGGCTCTCGTAACCCCGTCTTTATGCTCGACGAGGTTGATAAACTCGGCAGCGATTTCAGGGGCGACCCCGCCTCGGCGCTATTGGAGGTGTTGGATCCGGAACAGAATCGCGAGTTCCGCGACCACTACCTCGATGTGCCATTCGATCTATCACAGGTGATGTTTATTGCCACAGCGAACATGCTGGACACCATCCCCGCTCCATTG
>CAZYPJ010000009.1:5147-36524 GCA_964649365.1 uncultured Anaerolineales bacterium
GAGATCGACTGGAGATTTTGCAGCTTTCCGGTTACACCGAGCAGGAAAAGCTCTCTATTGCCCGGAATTATCTCTTGCCTCGCCAGGTCCGCGAAAACGGCCTAAAAGACAGCGAGATCAGTATCGAGGACGAGGCCCTCAGGCAGATTATCCGCGATTACACTCGCGAGGCCGGCGTGCGCGAATTGGAGCGGCAGATTGGCGCGGCCTGTCGCAAAGTCGCCACCCAAGTGGCCGAAGGGCGTGCGGAACAGACGGTCATCAAACCCGAGATGATCGTAGATTATCTGGGCAAACCGCTCTATTTCTTTGAGGTGGCCGAGCGAACCCGCATCCCGGGCGTAGCGACGGGTCTGGCCTGGACGCCCGTGGGCGGCAGCATTCTGTTCATTGAGGCCACCAAGATGAAGGGCAGCAAGGGCTTTACGCTCACCGGCCAACTGGGCGAGGTGATGCGCGAATCAGCGCAGGCGGCGCTCAGTTATGTGCGCTCCAAAGCGAGCGACCTGGGCATTGACGAGGACGCCTTTGAAAAGTTGGATATTCACGTCCACATCCCCACCGGGGCCACGCCCAAAGACGGGCCTTCGGTGGGGGTGACGATGGCGACAGCCATCGCCTCGTTGCTCAAGAATCAGCCCGTCCACGACGCTTTGGGCATGACCGGCGAGATCACTTTGCGAGGCCAGGTGTTGCCGGTGGGGGGCATCAAAGAAAAGATGCTCGCCGCACATCGCGCTGGGCTTAAGGTGGTGTGCCTACCCAGCCGCAACGCCCGCGACCTGGAAGAGCTGCCGCAAGAAGTGCGCGACGAACTCAAATTCATCCTCGTGGATCGTGTGGAGCAGGTCTTCGAGACAGCTTTCGGAAATGCAGAAGGAACCCAAAGTGACCAGATCCAGACGGAGCAAGGGGGAGCAGGGTAGTAAGGATAAATTGCAATGGTATCGGATGGATTTGCACCTCCATACGCCCGGCTCCAAAGACTACCAAGATCCACAGGCGACATATTTAGACATTCTGAAAAAGGCGGAAGCCGAAGGGCTGGATATCATCGCCTTCACCGATCACAACACCATCGCCGGCTATTCGGCGATGATGCAAGAGATATCGGACCTCGAACGTTGGGAGAGTGGGGAGCGATTGCGCCCCGAAGAAAAGGAGCGATTACAAGAATATCGCCGATTGCGCGAAGAAGTGCTGGTGTTGCCGGGCTTTGAGCTGACAGCCACCTTTGGTTTTCACATCTTGGCCATCTTTGACCCGCAAACGCCCGTGCGCAGCATCGAGCACGTGCTGTTGCGGCTCAATGTGCCGTTCGCCTCGCTCGACTTGGGCGCCACGGAAGTAGGGCCAACCAGCGATGTATTGACCGCCTACCGCGTGATGGCCGAGGCTGGGGCGTTGGTCATTGCCGCACATGCGAACTCGTCGAACGGCGTGGCCATGTTCGGCCTCGATTTCGGCGGCCAGACCAAGATCGCCTATACCCAAGACCCCAACCTGCACGCCTTAGAAGTGACCGACCTGGAAGCCCGACGGCGGCGCAACACAGCCTCGTTCTTTAGCGGCGCCAAGCCCGAGTATCCTCGCCGGATGCATTGCATCCAGGGGTCTGATGCCCACAGCATCAAGGGCAACAAGAACAACCTAGGGGTGGGCGAGCGCGCCACCGAGGTGTTGCTGCCCGAAGTAAGCTTTAAGGCGCTCAAAGAGCTATTTCTGGGCAATGACTTTTCGCGGACGCGCCCTTACCTCAAGGAAGAGGAGCCTTTCGATTTCGTCGAGGCGGCGCGTAAAATCGGGCCATCGCTGGTGCAGAGTTTTCACGAGCAGATGTCGCGCCAAGGCGGGCGATTGCACGCCATCGTGCGCGACGTGGTGGCTTTTGCCAATACCAACGGCGGCACGATCTATGTGGGGGCGGCTCCCAACGCCAAAATCCCGCCCAAAGGGCTGGAGAACCCCGAGGAGGCGCTCGCCGAGCTGCGCACCGAGATCGAACACCAGGTGACGCCGCCCATTGAACTACGCTATAGCATCATCAAGAGCCAGGGCGTTAGCGTCCTGCGCGTCGAGACGCCCAAGGGCGACAACATCCCCTACGTCTTGGAAGGCAGCAAGATCTATATTCGCAAAGAGGCCGAAACCAGCCTGGCGATGCGCGACGAGATCGTGGCGCTGATTCGCCAAACGTTGGGCAGCCAGCCGGCGGCGCCCGGCAAGCAAGCGCGCCCGCCCAAGCCCGCGCGACCCATGCCCACCACTCCGCCGGCAACTGAGGCCCAGCCCGCCCCAGTGATTGAGCAACACATAGTGGCAAGCGAGCCGATTGAGCTTCCCGCCGCGTCTCCTGTCCCCGTTGAGACGGCGACGTTGAGCGCCGAGCACCCACACACGGGGGTCGAGATCATTGACTCGGTGGAGCGCAAGGGCGTCAAATATCACACCATGCGCGATATGCGCGACGGCAGCGAAGTGCACAACGTCAGCCGCGCCTCGGCGCGGCGGCTGTGGCGTTACGCCATCGCCCTCAAAGAAAAGCATACTTTCCAGGAAGACCGCGTCACCTGGAGCGGCGACCTGGGGTTGTGGCACAAGTATCTGCGCGCCGGCCGCCCGCACTATGATCTGGTGCAGCGAGACTCGGCGGGCAAGATTCATATCTATTACGGCGTCACTGAAGAGGGCATCCACGGCCCTTGGCAAGCCGTAGTCGGCATGGATGAATCCATCGCAACACAAGCAACAGACCACACAGAGAGTGTAGAGGATGCAGCTACGTCCGTTCTCGATGAATGAATACGATGCCGTTTATGGTTTGTGGGCCGGGGCCGGGACGGGCGTCTCGTTGCGCCCTTCGGATCAGCGTTCCGAGATCGAGAAAAAACTGACGCGCGACCCCGATCTGTTTCTGGTAGCCGAGGTCGAAGGGCATGTTGCGGGCGTCATCATCGGCGGCTGGGATGGGCGACGCGGTTGGTTGCATCATCTGGCGGTTGACCCGGCCTATCGTCGTCAGGGCATTGCCACTGCGCTGATACGCGAGGTCGAAGCGCGCCTGAAAGACAAAGGTTGCCTAAAAGTTAATTTGCTGGTGTTCGCCGAAAACGAACGGGCGCGCAAACTCTATCGCGACCTGGGCTATAATGAGATGTCTGTCATCGCGATGGGCAAAGAGCTGTAGGTAGAGCGCCAATCCCCTGCGGGCAGCGCCCACGCATGAACCTAACCGATCCCGCGGAGACAGTACATCCCCTGTCTCCGCGGCTCTTGTCGCAGACGTAAGGAAGGTACGTTGATGTTTGAGATCGTCTTTCTCGGCACTTCGGCCTCGGCCCCTTCCGTAGATCGGGGCCTGCCGGCGAGCCTGGTGCTCTACCGTGACCAACGCTTCCTCGTAGATTGCGGCGAAGGGACTCAGCGCCAATTGCTGCGCAGCGGCATGGGCTTTCGCAAGCTGGACAAGGTGCTGCTCACCCACGGCCATCTCGACCATATCCTGGGGTTAGGCGGTGTGGTCTCGACCTTTTCGCGTTGGGAATCCATTACTAGCCTGAACATCTATGGCGGCCAATGGGCGCTGCAACGCGTCGAGGACTTGATGCGCGTGGTGTTGCGCGGCGGCGAGGTGGACATGGCGCTGGATTTCAATGTCATCCAGGCAGGTCGTATCTGGAGCGACAAAACTATGACCATCTCGGCCTTTCCGGTGACGCATCGCGGGCCGGGCTGCTTTGGCTATGTGTTCGAGGAAAAGAGTCATCAACCCTTTCTGGCCGATGAAGCCGAACGGCTGGGCGTGCCGCGCGGCCCCGAGCGCAAATTGCTGATCCAGGGCCAACCGATCACCCTGGCAGACGGCAGCGTTATCCGCCCCGAGCAGGTATTGGGGCTAGAGGTCGAGGGCGTCCGCCTGGTGCACGTGGGCGACGCCGGGCGCACTGACGATCTGGTCGAGGTCTGTCGTGGGGCCGACGCTCTGGTGATCGAGGCGCCCTATGCGGCCCTGGATGCCGAGATGGCCTCGCACTTTGGCCACCTGACGGCCACGCAAGCGGCAGAGTTAGCTGCCAAGGCTGGCGTGGGACACTTGTTCCTGGTGCACATCTCGCGGCGCTATTCCGAGCGCGAGATCGCTCGCGAGGCTCAGGCGATTTTCCCCCAGACCACAGTCCCCAGAGATCTGGAAAGTTACCGTGTTCTCAAAGGGTCGGTGGAAAAAGTGAGGTTGACCGATGAACGTTAGGCAGTTCATCGAAGCATTGGAGACCAGGGGTTGGTTGCGCCACGTTCATGCGCCCGTTGACCCACGCCTTGAACTGGCGCAGGTCGTCCACGCCCTGCGCGAAGAGCCAACCGAGTTCACCTCGGTCACGGGCTGGCCGGGCCGAGTTGTGGCAGGGCTGTGTTCGCGGCGTCGGCAATTCGCCCTGGCGTTGGACGTCGCAGAGGATCAACTGCTGCAAGCTCTGGTGCATGCGTTGCGCGCGCCCGTCGCACCTCAAGTGATAAGCGGGGCGCCCTGTCAGGAGGTGATCGTCGAGCAACCCGATCTCACTGCTCTGCCCATCCTCACCCATTTTGCCGATGACGGCGGCCCTTATGTCACATCGGGCGTGGCGGTGGTGATGGATCCGCAGGCGGGGCGCAACCTGTCGTTCCATCGCCTGATGCGCGTCGGCCCACGGACGTTCACCGCGCGGTTAGTGGAGGGTCGCGGGCTACATACCGCCTGGCAGCGCGCCGGCGGGCGTTTACCATTGGCTGTATGCATCGGCGCGCCGATGGCGGTGCAGTTGGCGGCAGCCATGTCGCCCGCGCCGGGGGTGGACGAGCTGTCTATCGCCAACGCCCTGGCGCCCACGCCGGTGGCGCCCGCCGTCGGGTTGGAACTGCAAGTGCCCGCCGAGAGCGAGATCGTGCTGGAGGGCTATCTGACTCAAGAGACGGGCGACGAAGGCCCCTTTGTAGATCTGACCCAGACGCGTGATTTCGTGCGGCAGCAGCCCTATTTCGTCGTCGAGCGGATGACCTACCGCCGCGACCCAATCTATCAAGCGCTGTTGCCCGGCGGCTATGAGCACAAGTTGCTCATGGGCGTACCCCGCGAGCCGACCATCTATGACGCCGTAAGCCAGGTTTGCGATTGCCGCAACGTGGCGATCACGCCGGGCGGAGGCTATTGGCTGCACGCCGTGGTGCAAATCGCCAAACGCGCGCCCGACGATGGCCGCGCCGCCGTCGAGGCTGCTTTTCGAGGGCATTCTTCGCTCAAGCACGTGGTCATCGTGGATGAGGATGTGAACCCCTACGACATGGAAGCCGTCGAATGGGCTATCGCTACCCGTTTCCAGGCCGAACGCGACCTGATCGTACTGCGCGACCAGCCGAGCAGCTCGCTCGACCCATCGGCGCACCATGAGCCGGGGCGCAAAGCGCGCACCAGCAAGATGGGCCTCGACGCTACCATCCACTGGGATACGCTCACTGGCCCGTCGCGACTGGGCGATTACCAGGTGGTGCGTTATGGCGAGGTCAACCTGTCGCGCTATCTGCCCGAAACGGGGGTAAGCCGTGAAGCTCACCCCTGAAGAACAGGACATGTTGAGGGGCGCCGAGGGCGAGGCCGCGCGCCGCGCCATCGAGATCGTCGTGACCTTGGGCCGCATCTATGACGCCGAGCGGCTATTGCCAGTGCAGCGCGTGCCGGTGGCGGGCGTGAGCTATCGCAACCTGGGCGATGCGGCGTTGGATTTCTTGCGCGATTGGGCGGCGCAGGGCGCGCGCGTGCGTGTGCCCACCACCCTGAACCCGGCAGGGATGGATATGATCCGCTGGCGACGTATGGGCATTTCAGAGGCGTTCGCTAAGAAGCAATCCGAGGTCGTGGCGGCCTACACAGCGATGGGTATCCAGCCCACCTGCACCTGCACGCCCTATTTCGTGGGCAATGCACCGGGATATGGCCAGTCCATCGCCTGGAGCGAATCCTCGGCGGTGTGTTTCGCCAACTCGGTGCTGGGGGCGCGTACTAACCGCGAGGGCGGGCCCAGCGCCCTGGCTTCGGCCATCTGCGGGCGCACCGCCGAGTTCGGTCTGCAACTGGCGGCTAACCGGCGCGCCACGCGCCGAGTGGAGGTGCGCTGCGCCGTACGCGAGCCGCACGAGTTCGCCGCGTTGGGTTATCTCATCGGGCGACAGGTGCGCGACGGCATCCCTTATTTCACGGGCATCGAGTTGCCCGCCATCTCACCCGACGACCCGCTCAGCGCCGCGCCCGACGTGTTGGATAAACTCAAGTTGCTGGGCGCTGCGCTGGCGTCGAGCGGGGCCGTGGCGCTCTATCACATCGCCGATGTGACGCCCGAGGCGCAGTTGACGCCCGATCTCTGCCTGCCGGAAGCGCCCACCTTGATAGTAGATTCACTGGGACCAGCTTACGAGGCCCTCAACGCGCCCATCGCCGATATAGACCTGGTGGTCATTGGCTGCCCGCACGCCTCGCTGGGCGAATTGCATCAAGTAGCCGAGGGATTGCGTGACCAATGCTTGACAAGCGATCTGTGGGTTACTACCGCCCGCGAGACGCGCAACCGCGCCGAGGCGCTGGGATACGTGCAGGCTATTGAGGAGGCTGGCGGCCTGGTCGTAGCCGATGGCTGCGTGGTGGTGGCCCCCATGAGCGAACTGCGCTATCGCACGTTAGCCACCAATTCGGCCAAGATGGCCTATTACGCTCTGCCACACGCCGGGCTTCAGGTGCGTTTTGGCTCCCTGGAACGTTGTCTGAGCGCCGCTATCAGCGGGCGTTGGGAATCATAGGAGTCCACAGCGATGCCAATTCTGCGCGGCAGGGTGATCGTAGCCGGTCAAGCCGAGGGGCTGGCCCTAGTAAGCGACAAACCCATCGGCTTTTTAGGGGGCGTAGATCCCGATACCGGCCTGGTGATCGAAAAACAGCACCCGCTGGAGGGTCAATCTGTGGCGGGGCGCGTGTTGGTGTTCCCTTGCGGCAAAGGCAGCACGGTAGGGTCGTACACCATCTATCGCCTGGCCAAAGCGGGCCTGGCCCCCGCCGCTATCATCAACGCCGCCAGCGAGCCGATTGTGGCCGTAGGCGCGCTGATTGCCAAGATTCCGATGGTTGATAAAATAGATATCGCGCTACTACGCACGGATATGCGCATCGTGATAGACAAAGAGGAGGTCCGCTTTGAGTGAACTGATCTTTATGAAACTCGGTGGGTCGCTAATCACGGATAAACTGCGCTACGAGACGCCCCGGCCGGCGGTCATCAGCCGCGTGGCCAAAGAGATCGCCGCCGCGTTGCAGGCCAAGCCCGAGCTGCAACTCGTGCTCGGCCACGGCAGCGGCTCGTTCGGGCACTTTGTGGCCGACAAATACAAGGTGCAGGAGGGCCACCTGCAAGATTGGCGCGGCTATGCCGAGACCGGCGCCGCCGCCCAGCGCCTGAACCGCATGGTAACTGACGCGATGTTGGCCGAGGGCGTGCCCGTCGTCTCGGTGCAACCCTCCGCCTCGGCCAAGTGCCATCAGGGTGAACTCGTCGAGTTGGCCGTTGACCCCATCGTTGAATTGCTGCGCCACGGATTAGTGCCCTTGGTCTATGGCGACGTCGCCGTTGATGATGCCCAGGGTTGCGCCATCGTCTCGACAGAGCAGATATTCATTTACCTGGCGCAGCGTCTGTGCCCCCAGCGGATCATCATGGCAGGCGAGGTGGCCGGCGTTTATTCGGGCGACCCACAGCGCGATTCCGTCGTGCGGCTCATCCCCGAGATCACCTCGCGCAACTATGCCGAAATCGAGCGCCTGTTGGCCGGGTCGTTCGGCGTGGACGTGACCGGCGGCATGTTGAGCAAGATCAAGAGCCTTTACACGCTGGCCGTCGAGCAACCGAACCTTATCGTACACGTAATCACAGGGCGCCGTAATCGTCTGATCGAGCAGGCGCTCATTAACCCTCAACTCCGAGAGGGAACCTTGTTGCACTATTAGGCGTCTGGCTGCTAGACATTGATCCGCGCGGCGCGCCAGAGGTATGGACAGGCAGCGCCCGATAGCCTATAATAAGGCAAGTACTAGGCCAGCTCGGCTGGCAATGAATCGAGGTTGTGAGATGCTCGGCTTGGTTTCGTTTGTAATTGTATTGAGCGTGTTGGTATTTGTACATGAATTGGGGCATTTTGCCACAGCCAAGTTGGCCAAGGTGCGCGTCGAAGAGTTCGGCTTTGGCTATCCGCCCCGTATGCTCAAGCTGGGGGAATGGCATGGCACAGCCATCACCCTGAACTGGCTGCCCTTCGGCGGTTTTGTGCGCATGGCCGAAGACAATCCTGAGGTCGAAGGCAGCCTGGCCACCAAAAAGCGCAGCACCCGCGCTATCGTGCTGGCGGCGGGATCGCTGATGAACGCGCTGTTGGCGGTGGTGTTGTTTGCCATCAGCTACATGATGGGCACATTGACGCCCACTGATGGCCCAGGGGCAGGGATCTATTACGTATCGCCGGAATCGCCCGCTGAGCAAGGTGGGCTGCAAGCGGGAGATAATATCTTGGCCATAGACGGCGAGACGATCACCGACTATACCAAAGCCCGCGATCTAATCGGCGCCAAGAAGGGGCAACAGATCGAACTGACGGTGGAACGCAAAGGCGAGCGCCTGGATCCCATTCTGGTAACGCCGCGCGCCGACCCGCCGCCCAATGAGGGCGCGCTGGGGGTAGGATTGGACAAGCCCCTGGTGATGAAACAGTATCCCATTTGGGAAGCTGTGCCGATGGGCTTTCAAATGACCGGGCGCACCGTCGAGAACATCTTTTACGCCATCCGCGCCGCCATTCGCAAGCAAATCCCCTTCCAGGCCACCGGCCCGATTGGCATCTATCAGGAGACGAGCCAGATCGCTCAGGATGACGTCAAAGGATTGTTCGCCTGGACAGCGTTCCTGAGTGTGAACCTGTTCCTATTCAACCTGCTGCCTTTGCCGGCGCTCGACGGCGGACGCCTATTGTTCATCTTGCTAGAGTGGATTCGTCGAGGTCGCCGCGTGCCACCCGAAAAGGAAGGACTGGTCCACGCCGTGGGCATGGTGGCGCTGATCGCGCTGCTGGTCGTGATCTCGTTTTCCGACGTGCTGCGCTATTTTGGCTGAGTGGACGCTCACCACAAGCGCCGCTGAGCGCAAGCGATCCGCGATGCGATTCGCACATCACAGCTTCTTGGAGACCAAACCGATATGATCTGCAAACGATGCGGGACGTTGGCCAGCTCCGAATGGCGCGTGTGCCCCAAATGCGGCGCCAACCTGGGCCGAGCGCAACGTTCTACAATACATTGTCGCGCCTGCGGCAGCCGGGTGCCGGCGGGGTTGCGCGTCTGCTCGGTGTGTGGGCAGCGCCTGCGCGCCCGCTGGCGCCCTGAGATTATCGCCGCGATAGTTTTGGTCTTGTTCGGAGGCGTTTACGCTCTGACGCGTCAGGGTCACGCGACAGCCCAGCCTTCTGCTATTCAGGCGGCCCAAGTGGTGGGCACAACCCTCGTTCCTACCGCCAAACCAACGACCATTTCAGCGGCGATTATGGCGACAGCGTCCGCCACAGCGACGCCCACAGCATTGCCGCCGACCAACGCGCCCACCCATACGCCCGCCGCGCCAACGCCCACAGCAACGGCAGCGCCCACGACGACGACTCAGCCCAGTGAGGCGCCAACGACAGCGCCTACCGTCACACCAACCGTCCAACCCCCAACCGCTACGCCCACCAGCGCGCCGACGATGACGGCCACGGCGGAGCCATCGCCCATCACCCCCACCGTCCAGCCTAGCGCTACGCTGACGGCTACGCAAGCGGCGCAACTTACATTGCAACCCAGCGCTACAACCGTTGCTATAGTACAGACTTCGGCTCCTGTACTGCTCGAACCAGCAACAGAAAGCCGGTTCTATGGCCGCACTTTGAAGATCTGGCTCAGTTGGGAAGCGCCGCGCGAACTGGCCGAGGATGAGTGGTTCGCCGTCAGTGTGCGCTACGAGACCAATCAAGGGACACAATACTCGGGCACGTGGCAAAAAGAGACGAGCTGGCAGGTATCGCCCGAGATATTCCAAAAGTACGATCCAGCGCGCCCAGGCTATCAATGGGACGTAGTCATCATGAAACAGACCGGCTTCAAGCCCGACGGTGGGCGCGAAGGCGTCGCCGTCAGCCCAGTCAGTGAGACGCGTATTTTCTATTGGCAATAAGCACGCAATTTTCAACACAAATCGAGATTACGACATAGCTCTGGTGGAATGAACAGGTGGTAAGAGACGATGACTGAAAGTGAGTTTGAGCAGGCGCTCGCCGACCTTCAAGCTGAAGACAGGCCCGTTACGCGCCAGATATTGGCTCAACTATCCGACGCTAGCCGCGCCGAAAGCGAATCGTTCAGTCGGCGCTTGGCGCAGATGAGCGCAGAACGCAAACGCGAAATCATGTCGCGGATGGTCGAATACGCCGAGGAAAGCTTTGAGATGGACTTTGTGGCGCTGTTCAAGCGTTGCCTCAGCGACCGCGACCCGTTGGTGCGTCGCCTGGCCATTGAGGGCTTGTGGGAATACGAAGGGCCAGACCTGGTCTCGCCGTTATTGCGCATGATCTCGGGCGACGCCGATGTAGCAGTTCGCGCTGCAGCGGCCATATCAGCGGGGCGCTTTCTTTTCTTAGCCGAATGCGACGAACTCGACGCCCAACGGGGAGAACAACTCCGCGAGGCGCTAGAGCGCGTGGTGGCCAATTCCGACGAGGATGTCGAGGTGGTGCGCCGCGCCATCGAGTCGCTCGCCTATATCAATGATGACGCCTTGCGCGACACCATTCAGTGGGCCTACCGTCACGCCGATCATCGGATGCGCGAAAGCGCCCTCTTTGCGATGGGGCGCAGCGCCGACTCGTTTTGGGAAACCATCGTGCTCAAAGAGTTGGACAGCGCTTCCCCAGCTATGCGTTACGAGGCAACCCGCGCCAGCGGCGAGCTGCAGCTCAAAAGCGCCGTAGCGCGGCTCATTGAATTAGGCGAGGGCGCCGACCGCGAGATTCAGGCGATGGCCATTTGGGCGCTTGGGCAAATCGGCGGCGATCGCGCTCAAAAGGCGCTGGAGAAATGGGCCAACAGCGACGACGAAGCGTTGAATGAGGCCGCCGCGGCGGCTCTCGACGAAGTGGGGCTTTCCTCTCAGTCTCTCGACCTCTTTGTACATCAATTCAGCGGGCTGGATCTACGCACCACCGAAGAGTTGGATGAGGTCGAGGATGAGGACGAGGATGGGAATGAAGACCTCGATCTGGCCGATGAGGAGTGGGATGACGACGCGCTGGATCTGGTCTAGCCCGCCACCATTCTGCGCCACGCTGGTATAGAAAGCTGTTCTTTTCATGACAGAAAATACAATCCCCATAGGATGGAAACGCTTTCACGCCGAGGTGCAAGGCCACGTGCAGGGCGTGGGGTTTCGTTATGCTACGCAGGAACACGCCTCCAACCTGGGATTGACGGGCTATGTGCGCAACACGTGGGACGGCGCGGTCGAGGTTGTCGCTGAAGGCCCCGAAGACGATCTACAAAGATTGCTTTCCTGGCTGCATCGCGGCCCGACGATGGCGCACGTCTCTCAGGTGCGAGTGACTTGGCGCGCCGCCACCGGCGAATTCCACCACTTTAAGGTGCGCAACTAGATGAGACAGAACCCCGAGCGCGTGGCCTGGCTCGTATTGCTGCTCGCATTTACTTGCTTCTGTTTGATCATTGTCGGCGTGCCCTTGGGGATACGCTGGTATCTGATGAACGCCGAGACGCAGCACAAAGCCTCAGTCGAATCGTTGGTGGGTACCATCGTCATCGAGCCGCCCGTGGGCCAAGGGCCTACCCCTTTGGGCAAAGGGCAAAAAATGGACATCTCTGCGGGCACGGTCATCCGTGTGGATGAAACCTCCGAAGCGGTAGTCACTTTTTTCGATCATAGCTTTATGCGGCTCTTTGGCGGCGCCACCGTTCGCCTGGATCGTTCCAGTTCGCCTCGTTACAAGTGGGGTATTTTGCCCAATACCATCCATCTCAGCGTCTTGGGCGGGCGGGCGCAGATCGGCACAGCCCTTTCGCTCAATTCCGCGCTCGATTTTCGCGTTTCAACATTGCAGGCCAAGACGATCCTAAATG
This sequence comes from uncultured Anaerolineales bacterium, assembly GCA_964649365.1. GTDB lineage: Bacteria > Chloroflexota > Anaerolineae > UBA1429 > UBA1429 > CAZYPJ01. The sequence continues at coordinate 17,371 of CAZYPJ010000009.1, forward strand.
CCGATGGCAGCTATGCCATAGAAACGAACAACGAGATGTGCGAGATCATCGCCTATCGCGGCCAGGCCGAGGTGACTGCCGCGGGCGAGACGGTCACGGTGGCCAGCCGCGAGCGCACGCAGGTCCATCTCAACCAGGCGCCCCAAGCAACCACTGGCGTAGCGCGCAATCTGCTGGTCAATGGCGATTTCGGCGCAAGGAGCTATGAGGGCTGGCGGGTTTTCAACAATCAAGGCAATGATGGCGGTCAGGTAGATGGCAGCGCCGAGATCGTGGTGGATGAGGGGCGTTGGGCAAACCGTTTCACGCGCATCGGCGGCCATGGCAACCATTGCGAGACAATTATCGAACAGAACCTTGATAAGCAGCTCCCCGACCCAATCACCTCACTTTCGGTGCGCGCCATGGTCAAAGTGAGTTACCAGAGTCTATCCGGCGGCGGATACCTTAGCTCCGAGTATCCCTTGATGATCCGCCTGACCTACCGCGATATTTACGATAGCGAAGCCGAATGGGTGCAGGGGTTCTATTATCAGAACGCCGACGGCAATCCAATCATGTTCGGGCAACAAATTCCCCACGACAGCTGGTATCTGTTCGACTCGGGCAATCTTTTGGAAAGCCTCCCCATCCGTCCCTACAAGCTCGTGCGGCTACGGGTTTATGCTTCGGGCTGGGATTATGAGAGCCTCATTTCGGATATCAACCTCGTGGTCGAGTGATTCACTCAAAAGAATGCGCGTAGGCCCTGATCTGGCCAATGTATATTTGGCGAATCGCCCGAAAAATCTGGCGATACTCCTCAGTAGCATAATCTGGGTAGGTCCACGGCAACGAGCAAAAATCTCTGTCCCGATAGTTCAGCGTCACCTCGGCATAGATGCCCTGGCCGATATAGATACGATGCGCATAGTCTTTGGTCGTGGCCAAGACCAGCTTGGCCTGGCTCAAATAGCCCGGGTCGAGGTTGATGCGACGACGGCCCGCCTCACTCCAGCGTTCCTCTAGCTCGTTTGTGCAGCGCTTGACGGCTGCCAAATCGCCAGGGTCAATCAACCGCTCGAAAGTCAGGAACCGGCGCAACAGGCGTGGCCCAAACTCGGCCTCGTAATAGCGCGTGTGAGCAAAGGGCAACAGTTCGCTGCGGAAATCCACCGGGCCGTATAGGGCAGCGAGGTCACGCTCCGCCAGTGCAAATAGCTCCTCATGCGCGCTGAGCATAGGTAACACCAACTTGACGGGTAGCGGTTGGTTGATTCTTCCCATCCTTGTTTTCTCCCGATCCATCGCAGGGGGCGACATATCGCATCCAGATTCAGCGAAAGCCCAGCCCCCGCTCTTTGAGGCTGATATAGCGTTGCTTGCCGATGACCAGATGATCGAGCACACTGATTCCCAGCAACGCGCCAGCGCGCACCAGATCTTCAGTGAGCGCGATATCTTCCCGCGAGGGCGTCGGGTCGCCGCTGGGATGGTTGTGCGCCACGATAATGGCGACCGAGTTGTCTTTGATCGCATCGCGAAATACTTCAGCCATGCGGACAATGGCAGTGTTCACATTGCCCACATAGACCACCGGCATCCGCAGCACATAGTGCTTGGAATCCAGCAGCAGAACGCGCAACTGCTCCTGCATTTCGTCGCCCATAGCGGCCATCAAGAGATTGGCAGCATCCTCCGGGCTTTTGATTTGCAGCCGCTCTTCTCCTGACGAGAGCGCCAACCGGCGCCCCAGTTCGAGCGCAGCCGTGATCTGTGTCGCCTTGGCGGGGCCAATCCCCGGAATCTCGCACAATTCCAAAACGCTGGCCCTGACCAATCCTCTTAAATCGCGAAAGCGCGTCAGCAGTTGATTCGCCAACTCGACCGCATTCGCGCGCTGCGAGCCGGTGCGCAGGGCAATTGCCAATAGCTCAGCGTTCGACAGGGCGGCCGCGCCGTAGAACTCGAGCCGCTCGCGCGGGCGCTCGTTGACAGGCATTTCTTTGATGAGGGTGCGATACTCCATTTCAGCCACGGCACGCTCCTTGCATCGGGGCAATTGGATCGAACAGTGAATTGCTTTGACAATCTCACCATAGAGTGTATGATAGGCGCGATTCCTTACCCGCCCTCACCCCATCCATAGGTGAAAGATATGCTCACAGACTGGTTCCGAAAAGCTTTCAAGTGGTTTCTCGACCCCGTTGCGCGGTTCTTTGCGCGCATCGGGCTTTCGGCCAACGCTCTGACGATCATCGGTTGCCTGCTCAACATCGGCGCGGGCATCGTTGTAGCCAGTGGGCGATTGCAGCTGGGCGGCGTCTGCCTGGCGATCGCATCGGGTTTCGATGGCATTGACGGCGCTCTTGCGCGACAAATGGGCAAACCCACCAAATTCGGCGCTTTTCTCGACTCGACGCTCGACCGCATCTCGGAAGCCGCAGTGCTGATCGGCCTGGCCTGGTGGTACATGCAACAACCCGGCCAAATCGAAGAGCTGCTGGCTTATGTCGCCATCGTTGGCTCGATGATGGTCAGTTACGCCCGCGCCCGCGCCGAAGGGCTAGGGTTGACCTGCAAAGAGGGTCTGCTGACGCGCGTCGAACGTTGCATTGTTCTCATCGCTGGCCTTATTCTTGGGCTATCGAACTATGCGCTGTGGATTCTCGCCATCGGCACCGTGTTCACGGCTATCTGGCGCATCGTGCACGTCTATCGCCAGCTCGGCGATGAACCTCTGTGAGAATTTTGCGCCCAAAGACGCGCTCGTGGATTCGATCAACTTGCAAAAGAACAAGTCTGTAGTATAATAGTCGCTGTTCTATGGTGGGCGTAGCCGAGTGGCTAAGGCACCTGGTTGTGGCCCAGGAGACCGTGGGTTCGAATCCCACCGCTCACCCCTTATGCGGCGACCCGATCGGGTCGCCGTTTCATTTTAGCCCATACGTGTACTGATCCATCAAGATCCCTGCTGCATCGTACACATAGACGGTGTCGCCGTCGTTATTCCACACGGCCCGCGCCAACCCCCAATACAAATCAGTGGCCGTGTTGACGCCCGCGCCAGTGTGCAGCTTGACGTTCTGGCCAGGCCCCAACGTAAACGCCCCCAACACATACACGCGATCAGCCGCGTCGCGCACTTGCCAGCCATCCATCACGGCAGCCATCTGGCCCTGGTTCTGCAAGCACACGTACTCTTCGGCAACGTTTTCATTGTCGTCGCCAGGGGCGTCGAACTGGCAACAGGCTGGCGCAACCCGCACAGTAGCTGGAATGAGGGTTGGGGTCGGTGTCGGCAGCGCCGAGACATACGGCAACCAGACGGCGCTTTCTTGAGAGGCGCGCGTCGCCAGCCAATCAGCATGGTTCACCCCAAACAACACAGCGCCAACCACGATAAACATGGCGAACATCAGGCGTCTCATGGCCGACCTCCGTATATCGCGATGGGAATGAGATGATCGTCGGAATGCGATGATTGTAAAGACCCCTGACAGAAACGTCAAGCGATACAGCTATTGTCTCATGTATAGATTGTTTCAAGTAACTGGTATGCTTTGTTTTTAATCTGTTTCCAGGATTTTTCGTTTGCAACGATAGCTTGTTTCTATGCTGATTCATGCTATAATAAATCAACAGTGCTCGGTATGATGGATTCAAAGGTCATCCCGCTTGGCATCGCTTCGCGGTTGATCGTCTGCTCGTTGAGGTTGGGTCATTATGTGGTCTCTTTCCATCATCGCACTTGGCGCAGTGTTACTCCAACTCTTCCTGCTTGTTGGCGCTTTGGGCGCCGGTTTGCGTTCGCGACTGAATTGGAGCCTAGCGGCTTATCTCACCACGTTGCTCATGTATAGCGTGAGTATCCTCGCCATTACCGCCAACAGCTCCCCCGTCATTGTCCAACGCTACGTTGAGTTCCGCGCCGCTGGGCAAATGGCCACTCCGTTGACATTGCTGTTCTTTTCGCAGGCTTATTTGCACAGCCAAGCGCGCAAGCGGTGGCTCATCGCAGGGTGCGTTATTGTGGGATTGGGTCTGGTGGCGCTCAATGCGGGTTGGGTTGTCCACGACATACACCCCATTTCAGCGAGCGCCGCTTACCAGTTCGGCCCTGTTGCCTTTATCATGCTGGCATATGCCATCGTCTATATCTGCATAGCCGCGCTCGACTTGTTCGTGCGCCATCGTGAAACACAAGACCCGGCGCAATCCCGGCGACTCACCCTGATGATCGGCGGCATGTTGATCGCTTCATTAGGTGGTCTCGTCAATCTGCTGCCAGCCCTGCGCCCCTACCCCGCCGCCTATCTGCTGCACACTGGCAATGCGTTGTTGATCTATCTCCTTCACTACTATCGCATTCGTAATGTGATGGCAACACTGCGGATAGTGATCGCGCGCCTCTTGCTGGCCGCCATCATCGGCGCCCTTTTTGCGCTATGCTTGCTATCGGTTACATCGTTGGCCGGAATCACCTTGCACGGCGGTAACTATGTAGCGCCATTTGCCCTGGCGCTGGCGATTACCTGGTTGCTACGCCTGCAGAACGATTGGCTGCAAGACCTGGTAGATCGCGCGTTGTTCCAGGAACAATTCAAAGCGCGGCAACATCTCACCGCTTTGGGTCGCTCGGCCACCAGTAGCCTGGATTTAGATCTGCTAACGCACCTTATTCTCGACCAGGCCGGCGAGGCGTTGGGCGTCACTCAATCATGTCTGATGTTGCGCGATGATCGTTCGGGTGACTTTGGCATTGTCTCGCAGCGTGGACTGGATGCGGCGACGGCGCGTATCCATTTGCGCGATGACCATCTTGTAGTCAGTTGGCTCAAGAGTACACTGCAACCCCTAACGCGTCGCCATCTGAGCATTTTGCCCCAATTCCGGGGCATGTGGAGCCGCGAACGCGCCGAACTGGACCGGTTATCCGGCGAATTGTATGTGCCGCTACACGTCAACGCCGAGCTGATCGGCATCCTGGTCGTCGGCCCCAAAGCATCGCCCGAGCCATACAGCGCCCGCGACCAAGATCTTCTCACCATGTTAGCCAACCAGACAGCCGCCGCGGTGGCAAACGCCCGGTTGCTAAGTGAGGCGCGTCGGCACGTCGAAGAGCTGACTACATTGCAAGACATGAGTATGAAGCTATCCTTTTCCCTTGACTTGGCCACAGTGACCAACCAGGTCACAACTTCGGCGCTCAAACTTGCAGGGGCCAGCCATGCGCGGCTCTACCTGTTCGATCAAGCGCGACTAATATCCTCTAACACTCATCTGGCAGGCGAAGGGAGCGCTACGGAGCCGCCGCCTGAGCCGGATGAGTTGCTGCACATGGTCGCCGACCGGGGACAACCTATCGTCATCCACGATACGACCATTCACCCTTTGTACGCCGACGCCCAACATGCGCCGTGCGCCATCGCCGGGCTGCCGCTCAAACGCATCGGGCAGACGCTCGGCGTTCTAGCCGTAGCATTTGCCGAGCCACATCTTTTCAGCGAACGCGAACTACGGGTGCTCGCTCTGCTGGCCGACCAAGCCGCCATGGCCATCGAAAATGCTCGGCTATATCAAGAAAGCCTGGAACAAAAACGCCGCATCGAGGTTATTCTGACACAGACTTTTAGCGGCATCATGGTCGTAGATTCAGACCTCCGGATCACGGTGTTCAATCCCGGTCTAGAGACCATCACGGGTCTACGTGCGGCTGACACTATCGGCCGGCGGCTCGTAGATGTATTCGATGAGAGTCTGTGGGGCGAAAACAGCCTCTTGCAGCGCGCCATCACTTCCCGAGACCGCATTGACCCCGAGGAGACCGTGTTAACCGGTCTGCGCGGCTCTCATGATGTGCTTCAAGGTGTGATGCCACTCTTTGACAACCAGGATCGAGTTATCGGTTACCTGATAAGCTTTGCCGACGTGACGCATCTAAAAGAAGTGGATCGCCTGAAATCAGACATCGTGGCCAACGTATCACACGAGCTGCGCGCGCCGCTTGCCTCGATCAAAGCCTATACCGAATTGTTGCTCGATGGGATGGAGGGCAACGACGCCGAATTGCGTCGCCAATTCCTGAGCATCATTGACCAGGAAACTAACCGCCTCTCGAACCTGATCACCGACCTGCTCGATCTTGCGCGTCTGGAATCGGGGCGCTTTGAGGTACGCAAGCAATCGGTGCGAGTGAGTGATCTGTGCGCCCAGGCTATCGAGTTGTTCGGTTTGCATATCAAACAAAAAAAGCTCAAAATAAGCACGGATCTGCCAGAAAATGGCGGCGAGATCCTGGCCGATCGCGACATGTTGTTCATGATCATCAAGAACCTGGTCAGCAATGCAGTCAAGTTCAGCTACGATGGCGGACATATCTATATCTACGGAGAATACAACCACAGTGCTTTTGTCCTAGCCATATCAGATGAAGGGATTGGTATTCCCCCGGAGGCATTACCGAATCTATTCCAAAAGTTTTATCGCGTCCGATCTACGACCGAATCGGGCATCGAAGGTACAGGGCTGGGTCTAGCTCTGGCCAAACAGGCCGCTGAAGCGCACGGCGGCGTCATTGAAGCTCAGAGCGCCACAGGGCAAGGAACGCCCTTTACTGTTCGCCTTCCGCTCGAATGATCTCAGGGAGAGCAATTGTGGATAAGGCAACGACCATTTTGATCGTGGACGATGACACCAAGCTTTCCGCAGCCATTTGTCTCTATTTGAGCAAGAACGGTTACCAGGTATTGTGCGCCAGCGATGGTCTTAATGGCCTTCAACAGCTGTACAACTATCACCCTGACCTCATTATCCTCGACATTATGATGCCCAACATGAATGGCTGGGAAACGTGTCGGCGGATTCGCGAGATTTCGGATATTCCGATCATCATGCTCACAGCTCGCGGCCAGGAAGTGGACAAAATTACGGGCTTTTCACTGGGGGCTGATGATTACCTGGCCAAACCATTCAGCATGAAAGAACTGTCAGCGCGCATCGAAGCCATCCTTCGGCGCGCACAACCCAGCCGCATTGACCAGAATCGGCTCATATTCGTCGGTCCCGATCTGACGATTGATATGGGCCATTGGGAAGTGCGCCGCAAAGGCGCTTTGGTAGAGCTGACTTCGACCGAGATGCGCATGCTTTTTTACTTGGCCGAACACGCCAACCAAGTATTGACGCATCGTCAGATTCTAGAGCATGTTTGGGGCGCAGAGTATATTGATGAAGTTGATTATACCAAGCTCTTTATCTGGCGTCTGCGCCAAAAGATCGAAGATGATCCCAAGAATCCCCAATATCTACTCACCGAGAGAGGCGTCGGTTATCGGTTTCGCACCAGACTCTAGGCTTGCGATCTCACGGTAACAAATGCTCACGCGATTGTAACTATTTGAAACCGCTTTGTGACCACATTGTGACCGATATGTGCTATACTAACATTCAGGGCGAGCCGCAACCCTAGAGGAAAGAACGCGAGTGAGCGATACGATGCCCAAAATCTTGGTCATTGATGATGACGTCTATATTCGTATGGTTCTGCGGTTTCGGCTGGAAAAAGAGCACTGGCAGGTGCTCACCGCCAATGATGGGCCGCACGGCCTTGAGGTTGCGGAACAGGAGACCCCCGATTTGATTGTGCTGGACTTGGCTATGCCCGAAATAGATGGTATTCAAGTACTCGACCGATTACAGCACAATCAGGTAACTTGGAACATACCTGTTGTTGTGCTCACTGCGCGCAGCGACCCGGAAAGTCGCGCGCGCAGTCATCGTTTGGGGGCGTCGCGTTTTCTACAAAAGCCCTTCAGCCCACGCAATCTGGTATCCGAGATCAACCGCCTCTTGCGCCCTGCTGAGATCTGATTCTACCGAGCGAATCGAGTCGTGAGATAGTGAGTACTGTGTTGTTATCAACAGATGAGCCATACAAAGCGCCCCGATTATGGCGAGCGACGATACTCCTAACGTTGTTGTGCTTCTTGGTTTGGATTGTCCCTGCCGCAGCGCTGGGACGCACCCAAGACGGCAGGGCGATCTATGGCTATGTGTGGCACGATTGGGATGAGGATGCCGTGCGTGACGCCGCTGAGCCGGCTCTGTCGGGCGTATTAGTGACTCTGACCAATGAAAAGGGCGCGCTGCTGGCTTTCACCCATACTAACACAACTGGCTACTATCGCTTTGAGGGGCTTGGCGCAGGGCAGTATTGCGTCGCCGAGACAGACCCGGAAGGGTTCGTTTCTACCACCGCCAACCTGGCAGCGATCACTCTAGATGGGCAGAGCGTCCAACAAGATTTTGGCGACCTGCTGTTATTGCCAGGCTGTTTCCGAATGATAGACGGTCTGATATGGCATGATGCCAACGACGACGGCGCAGCGGACGCCGATGAATCGCGGCTGGAAGGCGTGGCGCTGCGAGTGCTCGACTTGGATCACAATCTGGCCGCCGTCACAGTGAGCGACGCCGAGGGGCGCTATGCCATTCGTAACCTGGATCCAGAGGCTTATTATGTGATCCTCGATCCGCCTATCGGCATGTCTCGCAGTCGCTTTCCGCTGCACTGGGGGGTTGGGTTGCAGGGTTGTCACCCGGCCATCATCGAAGTGGGCCTGCAGCAATCCACCAGCCGCGAGAGCGACGTTACGCCGATGAAGGCATTGCCTTCGTCCGAGCGTTTGGCGCACAGCTATCTAGCATCAGACGACCTTGTCTCCACAGCCGGCTCTTCCGAGGGGGCGACGCTATCGGGCGTGGTATGGCTACTCGCGTCAGCGACCGAGTCCATCACGCGTAACCCCGCTAGCGGCGTCAAGCTGACGCTAACCGACGCCCAAGGCCACATCGTCGCTGAGCAAACGAGCGATGCCCAAGGGCGCTATCGCTTTGAAAACCTCAAGTGGCAGCATTATTACCTAACTCAGGAAACTATCGCTGGTTATGCCCCCGTTCTATCAGACTTTTGGGGCGTCGCCGCTACCGATGGCAGCGAGATCGTCATCAACCTGGAAAATACCCTTTCCTCCGGCGATGCCAATTCCTCGCTTTTTATCCCCCTAGTCTTTTCAACGCGCTCGGAATAGACATATCTATAGCTGTACGCGCGATATTTACCTACTATTTACGCACAACCTCTCAGGAGTATGTTACAATCAAGGTGTGATGAGCAAGAGCAGACAGCCTCATCTTCCCTACTCCTCCTTTTCGTACGGATCGCCTTCACTTGGCGCAGTGAAGGCGATCCTCATTTTATCGCTGACTACATATTCTGCAATTTCGTAACCTGGACTTGAATTACACCGGAAGAAAGTTTATAATGTTAGAGACATTCTGCCGATGTAAGGAGTATCCGTGCCAGACGCGGCTGCTTTGCCCCCTGAAACGGGGATCGGTTATGGTTGGGGCGATGCGATCATCGAAAGCATCGCCGATGGCGTGATTGTCCTCGATAGCAATGGCAGAATTGTGCATGTGAATGCAGCGCTATACAGCATCCTTGAGATGTCCCCAGGCGAGATCCCCATCCCATGCGATCATCGCGACCCTTCCTGCCCTATGAGGTTGCAAATTATCAGCGGGATATTGGGCGAGCAAGTGGTAGGAGAATACGAGACCCTGGTATCGTTGCCTTCCGGGAATCGGAGTGTGCTTCGTGTCTTGCCGCTTCAACTTGACGCACCCAACGGCGTCTCGGCCTATATTGTGCGCAATGTCACCGACGAGCACGAGTCGCAGCGCATCCGCTCGCTGTTTCTGTCTCAAGTAGCTCACGAATTGCGTGCGCCCTTGCAGCATATCCTCGGCTTTTCCAGTTTGATTAGCGACTTGGATGACTTGGAGCGGCAAGATTATGTCCGCTTTGTAGAGCACATCCAGAGCGAGACAGAGCACCTCACGCGCTTGGTGAATGACTTGGTCGAGTTCTCGCGCATGGAAACGGGGCGATTCTCGATCTATTTGGAGCCGGTGCGTCTCGACGAGCTGATCTCTGAAATTGTGAACAAGCTAAGCTCCCGCGCCCGCGTGCTCGAATTGACGCTCTCTGTGCAGGAAATGGTTGAACCCATCTGGATCACCTCGGATTCGCTGCGCCTAGAGCAGGTGCTGAGCAACCTAGTGGAGAACGCTTTCAAGTTCGTATCGCCCGGCGGGCGCGTACACATCTCTCTCGACCGAGACCCGGAGCATATTACCATTCACGTGAGCGACACCGGATCGGGGATACCCCCCGAGGAGCTGATGGCGGTGTTCGATTCGTACCATCAGGTTCGGCAGGGCAACAAGCGCCGCAATGTTGGCCTGGGGCTGGGGCTTTATATTAGCCGCCAGATTGTTCAGGCTTTGGGCGGCGATATTTGGGTGGAAAGCCAGTTGGGCGTAGGCAGCACATTCTCTTTTACACTGCCTTACAAGGCGCCGTGAGATTTCTATTCGGCAAAAAAAGAAACCGGCCCGCAAGATTAGCTTGCGGGCCGGTTCGTCTTCTGGGGATAGTTCAGGCCACCCGAAACATGGCCGAAAGACAATCCTCAATCTCTTGCAGCGCATCGGGCATTTCGTAATCCAGCGAGAGAGCTAGTTCGCTGGCAAGAAGGTCCTTGCCTTGATCGAAAAGCTGCCGGTCTATTGTGCCCAAAGGCCGCCGCGCATTCATAAAGTAGAGCTTGCGGACGACATCTACCACATGCTCAAAGTTGCCCGACTTGAGTCGTTCGCGCATAGCCAATTGCCGGGCGCGCAAATCGGTTTCGATCTCGCCTTCGCTGGGAGCCTGGCTACACGATACCAGCATTTGCCGCAAACCATCGCTTTCGCCCACATCGCGCAAGCCAACGGATTGCGCTCGATGGACTGGCACCATCAACTGCATGGCGTTCGACCTAGTAAGGATCACGTAATAAGCGTGATTCGTATCGCCGATACGTTTTTCCTGAACGCCGACGATGACGCCCGCGCCGTAGAACGGATGAACCACTTTGCTGCCGATCGAGTATGTGCTCACGAAAACCCCTTCCGCGCTTTCCCCGCCCTAGAAACCAGCGATGGAGAGCATCTGATCTCGACCCTGCGTTGCGAGAGTATTATACCACGACGCGCCGCCAGCGCCAAGCGCACGTTCGTGAGCGATTGACGCTTATCAACAGTCATGTTATGATCGATCCAGTGCCAGTTATCGTCAGAAGCGATAAGATAGGAGCTTACCCATGCCCAGAAAAATGTGCGGCGTGATCTGCCATCCCACCTCGATGCCCGGGCGATTTGGCATTGGGGAACTGGGCGCGAGCATGTTCCGTTTCTGTGATTTTTTGGCCGAGGCGGGGCAATCCATCTGGCAGGTGCTGCCGCTTGGCCCTACCGGCTATGGCGACTCGCCCTACCAGCCTTTTTCAGCTTTTGCGGGAAACCCATTGCTAATTGACCTCGAACAGCTGATCGGTCAGGGGCTATTGCGCAAAGAAGATGTGGCCCAGCGCCCCGACTTGGACGCCGACCAGGTGCTTTATGGGCCGGTGATCGAGTTCAAGAACCGCGTGTTGCGGTGTTCATTCCAAACCGCGCAGCAGCGTCCCTCCATCTATAGCGCATTGGAATCTTTCCGCGCCGATCAGTCATCTTGGCTGGAAGACTATGCACTGTTCATGGCGCTCAAGTTGCGATTCAATTGGGCGGTGTGGAGCGATTGGGAGCCGGGCATCGCGCTGCGCGACGCTAGAGCGCTAGAATATTGGCGTAACGAATTGCGCGACGAGGTAACTTATCAGTGCTACCTACAATTCCTGTTCGCCGAGCAGTGGGGCCGAGTCAAGAGCTATGCCAACGAACGGGGCATTCGCATCATGGGTGACGCGCCGATCTTTGTGGGGCACGACAGCGCCGATGTCTGGAGCCACCGCGAGCTTTTCAGCCTGGATGAAAAGGGCTTGCCCACTGTGGTAGCAGGCGTGCCCCCCGACTATTTCAGCGCCACGGGGCAGCTTTGGGGCAACCCCCATTACCGTTGGGCTGTGATGCGAGCGGATGGCTACGCCTGGTGGGTAGCGCGTCTGAAACGAGTGCTATCGCAAGTGGACATGGTGCGCTTGGATCACTTTCGCGGTTTTTCGGGCTATTGGGAAGTGCCGGCGGGCGACCCGACGGCCATCAATGGGCGCTGGGTTAAAGGGCCAGGGGAAGATTTCTTTTACACAGTCGGCAAGGCGTTGGGCGAATTGCCAATTATTGCCGAGGATTTGGGCTTGATTTCAGCCGACGTGGATGCGCTGCGCCGGCAGTTTCATTTCCCTGGCATGAAGGTGCTCCAATTTGCCTTTGATTCCGACGCCTCTAATGTTCATCTGCCTCACAATTACAGCGCCGATAGTGTAGCTTACACCGGCACGCACGACAATGACACGACACTGGGCTGGTACGCTTCGCGCGAGGAGAAAGTGCGCCATAAAGCCCGCGTCTATACCGGCTCGGACGGCAATGGCATGAATTGGGCGCTGATCCGCTTGGCGCTAACGTCAGTGGCCGACATTGCTATGTATCCGCTCCAGGATGTGCTGGGCTTGGGCAGCGAAGCGCGGCTCAACACACCAGGCCGACCGCACAGCAATTGGACGTGGCGCTATCGCGACGAGATGCTGCGCCCCGAGCTGGCCGCCGCGTTACGCGAATTGGCCTATCTCAGCGGGCGCTGGCTGCCCAAGGGCGAGGCTTTGCCCGAGGAGGGGCTAGTCACTTTGCATTATCAGGAGCCGCGTTAATCGAACCACGGGGCCGAGTTGGAGCGGCGCACGTTAATCTGATCCACGATAGCCAGACCCCGCTGCTCGACCAACAGCAAAACCAGATCAGCGATCTCTTTTGGCCTGATGAGAATCGAGCGGTCGAGGTCGGGCCGCGCTTGGGCGGCCATTTCGGTATCCACTCCGCCCGGGCACACCACATGCACGCGAACGCCCAGCGGTTGCGCCTCTTGGGCGAGCACTTTGGTGAACCCCATCAGGGCGTGCTTGGAGGCGGTATAAGCTCCCTGGTTGATATATCCCTTGACGCCCACCACCGAGGCGATGTTGACGATGCACCCCGCCTTGTTTTGCGCCATCAAAGGCAAGGCTTCGCGGCACATCAAAAATGGGCCGCGCACGTTCACCGCCATCGCGCGATCCCAATCGGCCACAGAGGTAGAGGCCAACGGGCCGAAAACGCCGACGCCAGCGCAGTTCACGAGGATATCCAGCCGACCGGCGTCCCCAGCGATGCGCATGATCGCGCGCACATCCTCTTCGCGCGAGACATCCCCCGGCGCTATCTGCGCTTGCCCCCCCAACGCTTCGACCTCGGCTTGCACCTGACGCAGATCGTCGGCGGAGCGCGCCGCCAAGATCAAGCTCACGCCCTCTTGAGCGAACGCCAACGCAATCGCTTTGCCGATGCCCCGACTGGCGCCAGTGACAATCGCCACTTGGCCCTTTAGATCGTTGTGAGACATGGTTCCCTCATCCTCCTCGCATGCAATTAGCAAATGGTATCATGGCCCATTCACCGAGTCAAAAACCCTAGAAGATTGTTACCTGGTTTTGCCTTCGGTAACCGCGTCAAGAGTGCGTAAATGTGGTATAATGGAAAGCAACCAGAGGTCGCACCACAATCTCGCTCCACCGTGTTGGATGGTTAAGTATCTATAGAAAGGCGGTGGCGATATGACGACGGATGATACTCCTGCCGCAGCGGGCGTCCAAGTTCCGCCGACGGCCATCAAAGCCGAGCGCGGCAGCAACAATGCGCTCGACACCATCGAGAGTTATTTGCGTCAATCCATCTTTGGGCAAGACCGTGCCATTGAAAGCCTAGTGCGCGCCCTGAATCGCGCACAATACGGCTTTGCCGCCGGGCGTGCGGATCGCCCTATTGCGGTGATCCTTTTCCTCGGGCCGACGGGCGTGGGTAAAACCGAAACGGCCAAACGGCTAGCCCGCTACCTGCATCCCAAAGGCGGCGGATTCCTGAAAATAGATTGCAGCCTGTTTAGCCAGGGCCACGAGATCGCCGCGTTGGTGGGCGCGCCGCCGGCCTACGTGGGGCGCGATCAACGCCCCTTGTTCGACCCCGAAGTGATCGGCACGCCCAACAGCGTCATCCTGTTCGATGAGATCGAGAAAGCCTCTACCGAGTTCCGCCATCTGATGCTTCAAGTGATGGAAGACGGCGAAGTGACATTGCTCAACGGCGGGCAACAGGTGAGTTTTCGCGAAAGCATCATCGTCATGACCACCAACGCCGGGGCATCTGAGATGGTGGATTTCATTCAGGGGCGAAGATTGGGTTTTTCCTCCAACCGCGAGAATGTGGAGCGGATGGGCGCTAACATCTATTCTATCGGCTTTACTGCCCTTCAGCGCGTGTTTACACCCGAATGGCTTAACCGTATTGACGAGGTGGTGGCTTTTCGCCCGCTCTCGTATGACACGCTAGTGCTCATCATGGAACACATGCTCCAAGAATCCAACGAACGCTACCTAGATCATGGCCTAGAATTGGTCATGACCAATGCCGCCAAAGAGCTGGTGCTGCGCAAGAGCTTTACACCCGAGTTCGGCGCGCGCCCCCTGCGCGCCCGATTGATGAAAGAGATCGAAGCGCCGTTGGCCGATCTGCTGGCTTCGGGCGGCATCCCAGAGGGCAGCAGGATTTGGGTGGATGTGACGGGAGACAACGAATTCGGCAGGGATCTGGCCTTCTTTTACGAGCGAGACGAGCAGTTGCTCGCCATCGCGCGCGAACGCCAGGCGAAAGTCAAAAAGTTGGCGCCGCTAGAGATGGAACAGGCCGTCGGCGTCACCAAGCGCGGCGCGGCCACGTCGCCACGACAATCTATCGAATAAGTCGCCGCCAAGATGGCGAGGAACTCAACTACTCGCCCAGTAGCGATCCAGCAGCGCCCCCGTCCGCCCCTGAAGGGCGCTCAAACCCGTTGCCGCCGAAGGGTCGCCCGCAAGATGGGCCAGCATCAGGCGACCCTCCTCGGCGCATAGCTCGTCGTGTTGAGGCATGACCTCGCGCATGAGAAAGAGGGCGTATTTGACCAGGCGGAACGGCCCATAGGCGCGCGCCGTCTCGCCTGGCAACGCCTCCACAGCCACCGAGTACAGCCCTTTGACGCTCTCCGACAGATCGGCCAGGGCTAACGTGGGTGCAAACACTATGGTATAGTACCAGCCGAATAACTCGCCTCGCTCGCAGCCGTGCGCATCGCTAGAACCTACAATAGGGATGCGCTTGCCCCTAGCGCGTTCCTCGTGATAGCGCGCCACCTGGAGCGTATTGGAATCCGCTTCAAAGCGAAAGAACCCGCCAATCAACTCGAACGCGTCAAACGGCTGCTGGTCGAGCAGATGAGCCGTCAGCGCGCCCGATGGCGTATAGCGGTGACTGGTGAACCAGTAAGGGTGGCAAAAAACGCTCAACCCGCCCGCCTCGCGGATGCGATCAAAGCACCAGCAGCAGGAAGCATATTGATAGGCATCCACCCCCGGCGGCAGATCACCAAGTGTAGCCTGAATCGCCTCCACCCCGGCGCGATAATCATCGGCGGCGAAACGTTCATTGATGCTAAAGCGCCCGCCAAAGTTGATGATGTGCGCCGGATTATCGGGCGGATGCACCTCTTCGCCCGGAAAAATCGCTAGATCATGATCCACACCCTCGAATGCGCGGATGGCCTCTAGCGAGGGCTGATAGCGATGGTGATCGGTGACGGCCATGAAATCGAGGCCGATTTTGCGGCAGGCGGCGGCGACATAGGCGGGCGATTCGTGGCCATCTGAGCGATAGCTGTGCATATGCAAATCGCCCTTGAATGCTTTGCGCGCCCATAAATCGTCGGCCACGGAATAGACACGGAAATCGCCCAGGGGTTTGCCGTCAGGCGTCGCCTCTTCGACCCACAAGACATGCTCCTGCTCGCCCTCGAAATACTGGGGTATGCGCAAAACCCCATCCACCGCCCTGAACAGACGACGTTGGCCTTGCGGCCAGCCGCTGCACTGGGCGAATTCTTCGGTAGGGAAATAACTCACGGCGTACTCGGCGTCGGGGCGAAAGCGTACATGGTCGTACAAGGGTTGCAGTGTGATGGTCGTTTCGCGGTTGGCGCGCACCACGCGGGGGGTCATCTCATAGTAGCAGTTTTCTTTTTTCAATGTTCCCATGCCTCTACCATGTAGCGTTCGAATGATGCGGCGAGTTTTCTTCACGCTCCAAGAGCGTTATGCGATGGCATAGTTCATCCAAAACTTGCGGTTCGATGGGCTGCACCTGCGCCATATGCCCTGCCGCCAGGCGCGCCAAGCGCTCGTCGGGTTGGCCCAAGCTCCATGATGAGCCGCTTAACGGGGCCAGATACTGCACCTTCACGCCCAGTTCGCGCACACGCGAGCACGCCACCTGCTCGCTCAACGCCTCACGATCCAATTCCTCGCCCAAGGGCAACAGCGCAAAGTGAGTTAGGCCCAAGTCGAACCACTCAGTAAGCGCGTCAGCCAACGTAGGATCGGCGTACAACGCCGCGACGCGCACAAGATAGCCCCCGCCGAGGCGTTGCCCTAGCGCGCAAGCAGCTTGCTCTAATACGAGCCAAACCGGGTGGTGGCCGCCCATCTGCGCATAGGCAGTGCGGATGCGGGCATAGATTCGCGGGCGTACAAACCAGTGCGGCGTTCGCGCGCCGCGCGACGTAGCCTGATGAAAGCGCCGCGCCCAAAACGTCGGGCCGTCGTAGGCGTCCGGTTCAATGTCGGCTGTCAACACCACTGCCAGGCGGCTATCGCGCACCAACGGGTCAGTGGGCTTGGGAAGGGCAGGGGCGTCGAGCACATGGTCTATGTGTCGGGCATTGGCGGCGTAGGCTACTAGAGCACAGAAAGCAAACGCCAACACCCCCGCGACGCCGCTTTCGACAGCGTCCATCCCCATCCAGACGACCACGGCCAGGCCCAAGGCCAAGCTCAGCCCGAATTGGGCAACCCGCGACCTGATCTGAGCGGGCGGAGCTACCCAATAGTTAACCAGCGACCAGCCGGTCGCCATTCCAAAAGCCAGCAAAAGCACGCGGTTCCACATAGCGCTCTCAAGCCAGTCGCGGTCGGCCCACCGCGGTCACTTCGAGGGTGGTGGACAAATACACATCGTCGCCCCAACCCAGGGCCAGAGGGGCGGTATGGTCGTGCTGCGCGATCTGGACGCGGATCTCTTGCGCGCCGGCGCGGCGCGCGCCTTCGCAAGCCGCGCGCTCGCCGTATTCGCGGGCACAGACCAGCGCATCGGCCAAGTTAGAGAAATCCTGCACGGCGTCGGGCAAGTGCACGCGGAATACCTCGCCTTCCTGCTGAGGAACGATAAGGATGTGAACGCGCTGCACCACGCTGCCGGCCACCGCGCCTACAGCATTGGCCACCTCGGTGTGATCGGGGATGCCCAGCGAGCCATGCAGCAGATCGGCCACCGCCGGGAAATAAGTGCGAACAGGCGCGCCGATGGCCACCAAGGTGGGGCGCAGCGTAAGCGAACAAGCGATGCTGGCGCCCTCGGCAGGGCGCAGGGCGCGGGCGATGAGCGAGCGCGCCAGAACGTCGGCCTGGCTCTCGATGCCGTCATCGGCCAGCAACTTGGCGACGACTTCGGCGGCGATCTGTTGGGCGGTCTGCGCCACCACCTGGCGACAGACATCCTCAGAGGGCTGCCCGGCGCGGCTGGCAAAGAGATCAACCGCCAAGCGCGCCGCGTCGCGATCCCAATCGCTATAGTAGCCCAATACGTGGGCGGCGTCGGAAGGCGTAAACCCGGCGCGCATCAACACGCCTTGGCGCTCCAGCCGATCCAGATAGCGCCAGTACAACTCGGGGTGCTGCACGATGCGATAGACCTGGTCGAGCGGACATGGTCCGGCGCTGAGCGCCTCCATCAACTCCGGCTCGAACGAGGGATGCTCGCCATCGTGGGCATCCTTGCCGTTCTGGAGCATTAGGAACTCCCAAGCCAGATCGGCTTTGCCCGATAGAGGCTGACGACGCAAGACATCCACGATCTGAGGAAACTCAACAGCCAACAACGAGATCGGCGCCACGCGGCGCGGGCCAATGCGCAGGTCGCGCCCCTCGTCGAACCACACGCGGCTGTCGCCGCCGAGACCCACGGTGTGTACGTCAATAGCCTCTACCATCGTGCGCCAACGGCCCACCTCGGCCCCTTTGGGGCTGAGACTGGGTCGCCCGTTGCGGATGACGGCGATGTCGGTGGGGGTGCCGCCCATGTCCACCACTACCACATCCTCGCCGCCGGCGAGGTGTTGCGCGCCCACCACACTGGCCGCCGGGCCGGAGAGGATCGTCTCGATGGGACGCTCTTTGGCGACGCTGGCTTCCATCAGCGAACCATCGCCCTTGACGACCATCAGCGGAGCGACGATCCCTTTGTCGGCCAGGGTCCGCTCCACTGCCTCGATCAGATGGCAAAGCAATGGGATCAGCCGAGCATTGAGGGCCACGGTGGTGGCGCGGCGCAGCGCATCGAGCTTGTGCGTCAGCTCGTGGCCGCAAGTGACGGGCAACCCCGTCAGTTCGGCGACGAGGCGCTTGACGGCCAACTCGTGCGAGGGATTGCGCGTGCCGAAATAGCCCGAGATGGCAAAGGCTGCCACGTGCGGCGCGTGCTCCAGGATCGCCGCGCGCGCCGCGTCGAGATCGAGCGGTTCCCATTCCTCGCCCTCGGTATCGTGCCCGCCAGGGATGAGCGCATAGCGAGCTGTGCCCAATTCCTGCGCGAGGTTGATATGCCCATCGAGGCGGCCTCGATAACCGATTAGCAGCGCCGCGATAGGCGCGCCGTTGCCCTCGACGATGGCATTGGTGGCCAACGTCGTCGAAAGCGACACCAGCCCCACCTCAGCAGGGTGGCTAGTCAACACGCGATCTACCGCCTGACGGATGCCGATGGCCAGATCGTGTTTGGTGGTCAGCGCCTTGGCCGAAGCCAGCACGCGCGTGGTATCGTATTCGACCAGCGCGGCGTCGGTATAGGTGCCGCCCGTGTCAATGCCCAAAGCTATCGCCATACGATCTCCTAACGACTATGCTTGACTGTGCTTGCGATGATAGCGGACATAGGTCATGGCAAACTCGTCG
>CAZYPJ010000010.1:0-27648 GCA_964649365.1 uncultured Anaerolineales bacterium
AAGAACGCCGCGCCCGATCCGCAAGGGTATGTGCTGGGCATCCCCGCCGAGTTTGCGCGCGACATGGGGCGGGCTTTGCCTGGCGTGCTTTCATATGACTATACCCGCGAAGAGGGTTTGATCGTCTATGCCGCGCCCAATGGATGGCCGGTGTACTTGGGGCACAATGGGGATGCCCGAACCAAAGCGGCGTTAATGCAGGCATTGGTTCAGCAGTTGGTCGCAAAAAAAGCGGATGTTGTGTACATTGACCTTCGCCATGAGCAAAGGCCCATCGTCAAGCAACGCTAAATGCACGATGTATAGAAAGGCGCCCCGTGGAGCGAACAATCGTCGGCATTGATATTGGCACAACCAAGATTTGTACGCTCGTCGCCCAGGTGACGGAAAACGACATGCTCCGAGTGGTGGGGGTCGGCGTAGCGCCCGCGCGCGGCCTGACCAAAGGCGTGGTGACCGACGTGGAAGAGGCGGCCAAGGCCATCGGCGAATCCGTCCAAAAGGCCGAGCGCGTCTCGGGCTATACCATTTCGGATGCCTATATTGGCGTTGGGGGCAGCCATATCGCCTCGCAGAACAGTCGCGGTGTGGTAGCCATCGGCAAAGGCGACCGCCCGGTGGATCGCGACGATGTGGATCGGGCGATGGAGGCGGCGCAGGCGGTGGACATTCCGCACAATCGGCGTATCATCCACGCCATCCCGCGCGAATTCGTGGTGGATGGTCAGGATGGCATCAAGAACCCGTTGGGGTTGATGGGCTTTCGTCTGGAAGTGGATGCGCACATTGTCACCGGCGCAGTCACCTCGATTCAAAACCTGGTGCATTGCGTCGAAAAGAACCATATCGAGATCGCCGATCTGGTCTTGCAGCCATTGGCCTCCGCCGAGGCGGTGCTGACCCCAGAGGAGAAAAACATGGGGGTCGCGCTGGTGGATATGGGCGGCGGGACGACCGATATGGCGATCTTTGTCGAGGGGAGCATCTGGGAGACGATGGTGTTCGCCGTGGGGGGCAACCACATCACCAACGACATCGCCGTGGGCCTGCGCACTCCCTTTGCAATTGCCGAGGATATCAAAGTGCGTTATGCCCACGCGGTCTCGTCGGCGGTGGATGAAGAGGACAAGATCGAGATCACCACTTTTGGCGATAACAACGTAGCCGTAGTCTCACGCCGCAAGTTGTGCGACATTGCCGCGTTTCGCACCGAAGAGATGTTCGACCTCATCGCTCGTGAAATCCGCCGTTCCGGTTTTGGCGGGTTGTTGCCCGCTGGCGTGGTGTTGACGGGGGGCAGCGCCGGGTTGACGGGCATTCGTCAGGTCGCCGAGCAAGTGCTGCAACTGCCCGTGCGCATCGGCGCGCCCCGCCGCTTGCAAGGGCTGATTGAGGCGATTAGCAGCCCGGCCTACGCCACGAGCGTGGGCTTGTTGATCTGGGGGATGCGCGAGGAGGCGACGAGCGCCGAGCGTGGCCCAAAACTGGTAACCAATCGGAACTGGTATCAACGCCTGATGGAACTATTCCGCATGTTCTTGCCACGGGGGTAGATAACGGAAGGAGTTTGCAATGGATGACTCATTTGGGCTAGGCAATGGCGCGCAAATCAAAGTGGTCGGCATCGGCGGCGGCGGCTCGAACGCCGTAGCTCGTATGATCGAAGTAGGAGTGCAGGGCGTCGAGTTTATCACCTTGAACACCGATGCCCAGGCGCTCTCCAACTCTTCGGCGCCCTTGCGGATGCGCCTGGGCGACAAGGTCACTCGCGGCCTGGGCTGCGGCGGCGACCCCAACCTGGGCGAAAAAGCGGCGCAAGAATCATCCGCCGAGATCACCGAATTGCTGCGCGGCGCCGACATGGTGTTTGTCACCGCCGGCATGGGGGGCGGGACGGGCACGGGCGGCGTGCCGCTGGTGGCCGAGATCGCGCGCAGCCTCGGCGCGCTGACGGTGGCGGTCGTCACCAAGCCGTTTTCCTTCGAGGGCGCCCGGCGTATGAAAATCGCGCTGGAAGGGCTGAACCGCCTTTCCCAGTGCGTGGATACGCTCATCGTGATCCCCAACGATCGGTTGCTGCAAATCGTGGATCGCAAGGCTTCGATGAAAGACGCCTTCCTTTCCGCTGACGATCTATTGCGTCAAGGCATCCAGGGTATTTCGGATCTGATCACCGGCACGGGGCTGGTCAATGTGGATTTCAACGACATTCGGGCGATCATGGGCAACGGCGGCTCGGCGTTGATGGCCATTGGCCACGGCAAAGGAGAGTCGCGCGCCGTGGATGCCGCCACGGCTGCCGTCAACAGCCAGCTCCTCGACATCAGCATTGACGGCGCCAAAGGGGTGCTGTTCAACGTCAAGGGCGGCGAGGACCTCACCTTGTTCGAGGTCAACGACGCCGCCGAGATCATTCGGCAGATGGTGGACCCCGAAGCGAAGATCATCTTTGGCGCGGCGATTGACTTGTCGCTCAACGACGAGGTGCAGATCACGGTCATTGCCACCGGCTTTGACGCCAACCACAAGCAGGCGTCGTTGCCGGTCAAACCGGCCCGAAACCCGCAAAGCAAGACTATCGAGTTCCCGATCAAGAACCTCGACAAAGATGACCTGGATATTCCGGCGTTCTTGCGTCGCTAAGCGAAGTGTGTGGGGTGATTTGCCCATGAAGTGTCCATATTGCGGAGAGACAGCCTCGCGCGTGGTGGATACGCGTGAGGTGGGCGAGGGAATTCGCCGCCGCCGCGAATGCCAGGCGTGCAATCAGCGTTATACGACCTACGAGCAGGTGGCCAAGGTGAATCTGCTCGTGGTCAAGCGCGATGGTCGGCGTGAGCCGTTCGACCGGCAAAAGTTATTCGAGGGCATCTGGAAGGCTTGCGCCAAGCGCCCCATTCCGAGCCAGGCTATCGAGCAAACGGTGGCCGATATCGAATCGGCGCTGTACAAGCTAGGGCAGCCCGAAGTGCCCAGCCGCGTCATTGGCGAGATTGTCATGGAGCATCTGCGCGCGTTGGACGCGGTAGCGTATGTGCGCTTTGCGTCGGTCTATCGAGCGTTCACCGATCTGGCGACGCTCAAGCGTGAAGTGGACGAAATGTTAGAGCGCGGCGCGCCCGATTGCCCCTGAGTATCGGCGGCGGCTTGGAACTCGGCGCAAACCATTTTTTGCAGGCAAGCGATCAAGTCGGTTGCCTTTTGTTGTGTCGCCAATTTGACGGCAAAACGATTCGTGGTATAATGACCGGCTGCACACTCGCATAGATTTCTTCATTCAAGATACGCCCCCTCATCATACCCGGCAATGCCGTCGCCCATGATCGTAACCCATGCATTGCGTGAACTGGTTCACTCTGGCCTGGGTAACGTTTCCATAAGGAGAGTAATAGCTTATGACAGTTTCGGGAATGGTATCTTCCGTGGCGAACAAGGCTTTGTTGGGAAAGCGCAAGTCTTATGCGCGCATCCCCGATGTGTTGCCGATTCCCGACCTCATCAAGATGCAACGCGAGTCATTCGACTGGTTCCAACGCGAAGGATTGCGCGAGCTGTTTAGCGAAATATCGCCGATCATCAGTTTCAACAAGAATCTCGAACTGCATTTTCCGGGCAACGACGAGGCGCTCAATCAAGAGTTCGGTTTGGGCTATCGCATCGAGCCGCCCGTTTACACCGAGGACGATTGTCGCGAGCGCGATACCACGTTTGCAGCCCCCCTCTATGTCAAAGTGCTGCTCTATAATCGCGAGACGGATCAGCCGCTCGTCCAAGAAGTCTATATGGGCGATTTCCCTATGATGACCCCCAACGGCACGTTCATCATCAACGGCGCCGAGCGCGTGGTGGTCAGCCAGTTGATTCGCTCGCCGGGCGCTTATTTCACGGTGGATGAGGATCGCGCTACGGGCCGTCAGCTTTGCATGGCCAAGTTGATCCCTGATCGCGGCGCTTGGCTCGAGTTCGAGACGGGCCGGCGCGACGAACTCTCCGTCAAGGTGGATCGCAAGCGCAAGATCCCTGCTACCGTCTTGTTGCGCGCTATGGGTCAAGTTTCGGATGGGATTGATGATGTTGAGATTCACGAAGGCTCCGATGAAGAGCTGTTGGCGCTTTTCGAGTCGGTGGACAATATGCCCGACCATCTCTACATCCAATCGACCCTGGAACGCGATACCACCAAAAACGCCGAGGAAGCGCTCGAAGAGTTCAACAAGCGGATGCGCCCGGGCGACCCGGCGACGCTGGACAATGCGCGCAGCTATCTCGAAATGCTGCTTTTTAGCCCGCGTCGCTATGATTTGGGCAAAGTGGGGCGTTACAAGCTGAACCGCCGCCTGGGCACCAACCCGCCGGTCGTGCAGCGTATTCTCACCAAGCGCGATCTGATCCATATCGTGCAGCGCATCATCCAGGTCAACAATGGCGTCGAAGATGCGGACGATATTGACCACCTGGGGAATCGTCGTGTCAAGACGGTGGGCGAGCTAATCGCCAATCAGCTTCGCGTCGGCTTTTTGCGCATGGAGCGCGTGGTGCGCGAGCGTATGAGCATCCGCGACCCGGAACAGATCTCGCCCATTTCGCTCATCAACATTCGCCCGGTGGTGGCGGTGATCCGCGAGTTCTTTGGCGGCAGCCAGCTCTCGCAGTTCATGCAGCAAACTAACCCTCTAGACGAGCTGACGCACAAGCGCACCCTCTCCGCTCTTGGCCCTGGCGGTTTACGCCGCGACCGCGCCGGGTTCGATGTGCGCGATGTGCATTATAGCCACTATGGGCGCATCTGCCCCATCGAGACCCCCGAAGGCCCGAACATCGGTCTGATTGGGCGTCTGGCTACTTATGCCGAGGTCAACGAATACGGCTTTATCGAAACGCCCTATCGCAAAGTGGAGCGAACCGCTCCGAACGACCCCGATAAACTGCTGGGCCGGACGCTGCGCGAGCGCGTTGTGGATACTGACACCGGAGAAGTCATTGCCGATTCGGGCGCGCTGATAGATGAGACCCTGGCTCGCAAGCTGGCTGGCGTGGGCAAAGGAGAGTTCCGCGTCCAGCCCTATGTGACCGACGATGTCGTGTATCTTTCGGCGGATGAAGAAGAGCACTACGTTATCGCGCAGGCCAATACGCCGATCAATGAGTTGGGCGAGTTCATTGGCGAGCGCGTCTCAGGCCGCGTGTACGACAAGTTCTTGATCGAGACGGTGGATCGCGTCTCGTACATGGACGTTTCTCCCAAGCAGGTGGTGGGCATCTCGGCGGCGCTCATTCCTTTCCTGGAGCACGACGACGCCAACCGCGCCCTGATGGGGTCGAACATGCAACGCCAGGCCGTGCCTCTGTTGGCCCCCGAATCTCCCGTGGTGGGCACAGGCATGGAAAACCACGCCGCGCTGGATTCGGGCCAGGTGATCACGGCGGACGCCGCAGGCGAAGTGATCAGCGTGGATGGGCGGCGCGCCATCGTGCGCAGCGAAATCGGCGAAGAGCGCACCTATGTGTTACGCCGCTTTAACCGCTCCAACCAATCTACTTGCGTGGATCAGCGCTTTATCGTCAGCAAGGGCGACATCGTTGAGCAAAACCAAGTGTTGGCCGACTCTTCTTCTACCGAGCGGGGCGAACTAGCCCTGGGCCAGAACGTCTTGTGCGCGTTCATGAGCTGGGATGGCGGCAACTATGAGGATGCCATTCTGATCAGCGAGAAAATGGTGCGCGACGACAAGTTTAGCTCCATCCACATCGAAAAGCACGAGATCGAGGCCCGCGACACCAAGCTCGGCCCCGAAGAGATCACCCGCGACATCCCCAACGTGGGCGATGAGGCGTTGCGCAACTTGGATGACGACGGCATCATCTATGTCGGCGCCGAAGTGCGCCCGGGCGACATTCTGGTGGGCAAGATCACCCCCAAGGGTGAGACTGAGCTGACCCCCGAGGAAAAGCTGCTCCGCGCCATCTTTGGCGAGAAGGCTCGCGAAGTCAAAGACTCGTCGCTGCGCCTGCCCCACGGCGAAGAAGGCAAAGTCGTGGATGTGCACGTGTTCACCCGCGATGATAACCGCGATATGGCCGCCGGCGTCGAAAAGATGGTGCGCGTCAGCGTGGCGCAACGCCGCAAGGTCACCGAAGGCGACAAGATGGCGGGCCGTCATGGCAACAAGGGCGTTATCTCTAAGGTTGTGCCGATTGAGGATATGCCATATCTGGCCGATGGTACGCCCGTGGATATCATCTTGAACCCGTTGGGCGTCCCCGGCCGTATGAACGTGGGTCAGATCCTCGAAACGCACCTGGGTTGGGCTGCTGATCGTTTGGGTTTTCGCGCGATGACCCCTGTCTCGGATGGCGCTCGTGAAGACGAGATCGCAGCCGAATTGGCTCGCGCCTGGTTGATTGATCGCGCGCAAGTGGATCTCAACGAGCGTACGCGAGCTTGGATCGTCGAGCAGGGCATTGATTCTCAGTCGCTGCGCGATGATGCTGAAGCGCGCGAACTCTATCTGGGCAACTATCTGAACGAGCGTGGGGTGGACGGCGAAGAAATCGAGAGCATCTTGGCCGACAACATCCAATTGCGCCGCACTTGGTTGCATTATTGGTTGCTGGAAAAGGGCTATGATCCCGATCAAATCATGGTGTATGAGCAAACGGACCTCTCTTGGGATCAAGTGGCTCAAGCTAATGAAATGGTGCGTGAGCTTTGCTTGCGGATGTGGCTGCAGGACGAAGGCTACGAGTCGAGCGATCTCGACCGCGACGCTGTGAACGCCAAGGCCGTCGAAGTGAGCCAAAAAATCAATGTGCCGCTGCCCACTACCGGCAAAATGACGCTCTACAACGGCAAGACGGGCGAGCCTTTCGATCAACCTGTGACGGTGGGCATCATCTATATGCTCAAGCTGGCGCACCTGGTGCAAGACAAAGTCCATGCGCGCTCCACTGGCCCGTACTCGCTTGTTACCCAACAGCCATTGGGCGGCAAGGCGCAATTCGGCGGCCAGCGTTTCGGCGAGATGGAAGTGTGGGCCTTGGAAGCCTACGGCGCGGCCTATACTTTGCTAGAGATGCTGACCATCAAATCCGACGATGTGACGGGCCGCGTCAAGACCTACGAGGCTATTGTCAAAGGCGAGCCGGTGACGGAATCGGGCGTGCCCGAGTCGTTCCGGGTGCTGATCAAAGAGCTACAATCGTAGGGTCTCTCCGTCGAAGTGTGCAACGAGAACGGCGAGCGCGTGCAGTGCGGGCGCGATGAGCAGGTCGAGATTCTGCCTAACCTGGGCTTGGGCCTCGGCTTTGGCATGTCGTCGTAAACATGATCTCGGGCGCGGCTGGTCTCAAGCCAGCCGCGCCCGGTGCTTTCAAAAGCAGGGTGCATATTTTGACAGTGCGCTGCTGTGGTGGTATAATTACCTTTCGTGAGCTAACATCATAGCCCGGTGCTATGAGCAGGTAAGGAGGACAGGTTGCCAACTATCAATCAGTTGATCCGCAAAGGGCGCAAGAGCGCTTCTAAGAAATCCAAGGCGCCGGCTCTGAGTTACTCGATGAACACGCTCAAAAATCGCATGACGCAGTCGAAAAAGAGCGCGCCACAGCGTCGCGGTGTTTGCACTCAGGTGCGCACCATGACGCCCAAGAAACCGAATTCCGCGCTGCGTAAAATAGCCAGGGTGCGCTTGTCGAGCGGTATCGAAGTCACCGCCTATATCCCAGGCGAGGGCCATAACCTGCAAGAGCACTCGGTGGTCTTGGTGCGCGGCGGCCGTGTGAAGGACTTGCCGGGCGTGCGCTATCACATTGTGCGCGGCACGCTGGACGCGGCTGGCGTGGAAGGGCGCGCGCATAACCGCTCGTCGTATGGCACCAAGAAGCCCAAGAAATAGGTAGCCTCACACAAGACGATGCGATTCGTCTGAACCGAGAGGCGCGATGATGCAGTAGAAATCGTCCTACCCTCTGAATGTTGGAGGGTAGTTTTATCGAACGAGAACATCCAGTTGGATTCGTGGAGGAAGCGAGAATGCCGAGACGCTACCAGCCGGCTCGAAGAGTGGTGACGCCAGACCCCAAGTATAACAGCGAGATGATCGCTGTGTTGATCAACAAGATTATGCAGTCGGGCAAGAAAAGTGTGTCTCGTCGGCTTGTCTATGGGGCGCTGGATATCATCGCCGAGCGCACGGGTAAAGACCCGATGGAGACGTTTGAGTTGGCCATGCGCAATGCAGCGCCGATGATCGAGGTCAAGCCCAGGCGCGTGGGCGGCGCTACCTATCAGGTCCCGGTGGAAGTGCCCCCGTTCCGCCGCACGTCGTTGGCCATGCGTTGGATCTTGGCCTCAGCAAAGAGCCGGTCGGGCAAGACTTTTGCCGCCAAACTGGCCGATGAGTTGATGGATGCTTCGCGCAACACAGGTGCGGCCATCAAGCGCCGCGAAGATACGCATCGTATGGCCGAGGCCAATAGGGCTTTTGCACATTACCGTTTCTAGGACACGCCGGCGCTTTGGTGTAGGGCTGTACATGGTATAGCCCGAGTTCCAGTCCGGGCGGGCCATCTCATTGCTCTGCATGGCGTTTGTAACTTGGAGCACAGCATGGAGAAAATGCCAGACCGTCCGCTGGAACGAACTAGGAATATCGGGATCATTGCCCATATAGATGCC
This sequence comes from uncultured Anaerolineales bacterium, assembly GCA_964649365.1. Lineage (GTDB taxonomy): Bacteria > Chloroflexota > Anaerolineae > UBA1429 > UBA1429 > CAZYPJ01. The sequence goes on from CAZYPJ010000010.1 coordinate 8,678, forward strand.
GGCAAGACGACCACTACCGAGCGCATCTTGTTCTATACAGGCAAGACCTATCGCCTGGGAAATGTGGACGACGGCACGACCGTCACCGATTGGATGGAGCAGGAGCGCGAGCTTGGCATCACGATTGTATCGGCAGCGGTGAGTTGCTTCTGGCAAGATCATCGCATTAACATTATTGATACGCCGGGCCACATTGATTTCACCGCCGAAGTGCAACGCAGTTTGCGCGTGTTGGATGGCGGCGTGGTGGTATTCGATGCGGTTCACGGCGTCGAGCCTCAGTCCGAAACGGTCTGGAGGCAAGCGGATCGCTTTGGCGTTCCGCGCATCTGCTTCGTTAACAAGATGGATAGGACGGGAGCCGAGTTCTGGCGCTGTGTGAACATGATTCGCGAGCGCCTGGAAACTGTGCCTGTGGCGATACAGGTGCCCATTGGAGCCGAGTCTTCGTTTACCGGTGTGGTAGATTTGATTGACCGTGTAGCGCTGATCTACACTGACGAGCTGGGGCGCGAGCCTGAGCGACGCGATGTCCCAGCGACGTTGCGTGACGTGGTCGAGGAAAAGCGCGAGAGTTTGGTCGAGGCCATCGCCGAGACTGACGACGTCTTGCTTGCCAAATATCTCGACGGAGACGAGTTAAGCTCTGAGGAATTGCGAGAGGGGTTGAGACGAGCGGTTCTGGCCCGCAAGTTGGTGCCAGTGCTGTGCGGATCGGCCTTACGCAACAAGGGTATACAGCCGGTTCTGGATGCCATCGTGCATTACCTGCCTTCTCCCCTGGATGTTCCCCCTATCGAGGGTCTCGATCCCGAAACGGGGAACACGGCGACGCGCCATCCTGACGAGCAAGAGCCTTTCTCGGCCCTTGTTTTCAAGATCGTCGCCGATCCTTTTCTGGGTAGATTGGCCTATATGCGCGTGTATTCCGGCACGCTGCGCGCCAACTCCTCTACGCACAATTCCCCAAAATCAAGAAAAGAACGTATCGGCCATCTGTTCCAAATGTACGCCAACCGCCGTGAAGAGGTTGAGAGCGTCTCTGCGGGTGATATTGCCGCTGTTGGCGGCTTAAAGTTCACCTTTACCGGCGATACGCTATGCGATCCAGCTCACCCGGTGGTGCTCGAATCCATTCGTTTCCCGGAACCGGTGATCTATGTGGCCATCGAGCCGCGCACCGTGGCCGACGAGGCGAAAATGGTGGCGGCTCTCCAGGCGCTGTCGGAAGAGGATCCAACCTTCCGAGTCCGCACCGATGAGAACACCGGTCAACGGATCATCTCCGGCATGGGCGAGCTACACCTGGAGATCCTGGTGGATCGGCTGGTGCGCGAGTTCAAGGTGTGGGCCAAAGTGGGTCGCCCGCAAGTGGCCTATCGCGAGACAATCACGCGTCAGGTGCGCGCCGAGGGCGAGTTCTCGGCGCAGCGGAACGACAAGATCCAATACGCGCGTGTGGTGTTAGAATTGCAGCCGCTGGCCAAAGGGCAAGAGTTTGTTTTTCGCAATGAGGTTCCGCCGACTGCAATCCCGGCGGAATATATCCCGGTGATCGAAGCCTCGGTGCGCGAGTCGCTTTCGGGCGGCGTGTTGGCCGGATATCCGCTGGTAGATGTTGGCGTCACGGTGGTGGATGGGACATTTGTTGAGGGCCAGTCCTTCCCCGGAGCCTTTCACAGCGCGGCGGCCATCGCCTTTCACAAAGCGGTGCAAGAGGCCAAGCCGATCCTGCTGGAACCGATCATGAAGTTGGAAGTGATCGTGCCCGAGGAGAACACTGGCGATGCTATCGGCGACATCAACGCCAGGCGCGGCGAGATTGAAGGGATGGAGCCGATGCCGGGCGGTATGCAGGCAGTGCGAGGCCACGCGCCGCTGGCTCAGATGTTTGGCTATGCCACCGATCTGCGTTCGGTGACTCAGGGGCGCGGCTCTTTTACGATGGAGTTTGACTATTACGCGCCCGTGCCCAGCGAAGTGTCGAACCGCATTCTCGGTGGGCCGAGCTGGTAGGGCAATGTAAGAGTAGGGCGGGTGTTTTGCCAAAAAGAATGCTTTCAATATAATGAGATGGTTTGCGTTTTCGGCTGGCTATACAAGTTGGAATTATTGAGCAAACGGTGAGGAAAGGAGAGCGGAATGGCGAAGCAGGTATTTCAGCGCACCAAGCCGCATGTGAACGTAGGGACGATTGGGCACGTAGATCATGGGAAGACGTCGTTGACAGCGGCGATCACCAAGGTATTGGCGATGAAGGGCGGGGCGAACTTTTTGGCCTACGACCAGATTGATAACGCGCCGGAAGAGAAAGCGCGTGGGCTGACGATCTCGATCTCGCACGTTGAGTACCAGACAGAGAAGCGGCACTATGCGCACGTAGATTGCCCGGGGCACGCGGACTATATCAAGAACATGATTACGGGCGCGGCGCAGATGGACGGGGCGATCCTGGTGGTGTCGGCGCCGGACGGGCCGATGCCGCAGACGCGGGAGCACATTCTGTTGGCGCGGCAGGTGGAAGTGCCAGCGATGGTGGTGTTCCTGAACAAAGTGGATATGATGGAAGACGAGGAGCTATTGGAGTTGGTCGAGTTGGAGCTGCGCGAGCTGCTGACCAGCTTCAAGTTCCCGGGCGACGAGATACCCATCATTCGCGGGTCGGCGTTGCAGGCGTTGGAGTGCACCTCGACGGACCCGAACGCGCCCGAATACGCGCCGATTCTGAAGCTGATGGACGCGGTGGATGCGTACATTCCGACGCCGGTGCGTGAGACGGACAAGCCGTTCCTGATGCCGATCGAGGACGTGTTCTCGATCAAGGGGCGCGGCACGGTGGTGACGGGGCGCGTGGAGCGCGGTATGGTGAAGGTGGGCGACCAGGTGCAGATCGTGGGGCTGCGGGGCGAGACCAAGACCAGCGTGGTGACGGGCGTGGAGATGTTCCGCAAGACGCTGACCGAGGGGATCGCGGGCGACAACATTGGCTGCCTGTTGCGCGGCATTGAGCGCGAGGATGTGGAGCGCGGGCAGGTGCTCGCCAAGCCGGGCTCGATCACGCCGCACACCACCTTCCGGGGCCAAGTGTATGTGCTCAAGAAGGAAGAAGGCGGGCGTCATACGCCGTTCTTTAACGGGTATCGGCCGCAGTTCTTTATCCGCACGATGGATGTGACCGGCGAGGTGTTGTTGGATCCCGGAGTGGAGATGGTGATGCCGGGCGACAACGCCAACCTGACGATCAAGCTGATCATGCCGGTGGCGCTGGAAGTCGGCTCGCACTTTGCCATCCGCGAGGGCGGCCGCACCGTCGGCGCGGGCGTGCTCACCGAGATCATCGAGTAATTGAGGTGAGGAGGCCCCTGGCGTTCGATTCGCATCGGGCGCCAGTTGGGTTTGAAATCACATGGCGAAAAAAGAAAATCGTATTGTGATCACGTTGGCGTGCGTTGACTGCAAAGAACGCAACTATACCACCCAAAAGAGCCGCAAGAACGACTCGGGGCGTATTTCAATGAAGAAATACTGCCGCGTATGTCGTAAACATACGGAGCATCGCGAGCAGCGTTAGTAGTTTGCGGCTCGCATCGTAGGCGAGTAGCTCAATTGGCAGAGCAGCGGTCTCCAAAACCGCAGGCTGCGGGTTCGATTCCTGCCTCGCCTGCCTCATTTCTGTGAAAGGCACCGTGCCAGACTGAGCGCCAAGTATTTGAGCGCAATCGGGGATCCGATACCGAGGCTCATTCTGGTTTACGGTGTCAATTGTGTAGATGGCCAAGCACTGGCTGGATCCGGCTGGAGCCTGATCTGAGGAGATCGTAACAGTGGCAAAGAAAAAGGCCGTAGCGACCGAAAAGAAAGAATATCGCATTGTCCGTTATTTCAAAGAAGTGCGCGCCGAGTTGGGCAAGGTTACTTGGCCTTCGCGACGCACCACCTTCAATTTGACGGCGATCGTATTCGGCGTCACTGCAACGATGAGCCTTGCTTTGGGAGTGATCGATTGGCTATTCTCCAAGCTGTTCGCCCTGATGATCGGGTAGGGCTGGCTGCTAGCGCGAGGGACAGAAGGAAATGAGTTCTAAGAACCAAGAACCCACGATAGATCAGGATTCTTGGACCGAAGAGGATGAGGCTACCGAGACGCAGGCTGAACACAAGGCTGGTCGCGGGGTAGCTCGGCCGCACGCTGATAAAGAGGCGCCTGTAGGCGTCAGCGAGTGGTATGTTGTGCATACCTATTCGGGCTATGAGAATAAGGTCAAAAAGAATCTCGAACAGCGCATCGAGACGATGGGTATGCAGGGCAAAATCCTGCGTGTAGTTGTGCCTACCGAGGAAGAAGTTGAGATTCGCGACGGCCAACGCAAAACCAATCGCCGCCGCGTTTTTCCCGGCTATGTACTGGTTGAGATGGTGATGGATGACGAATCGTGGTACGTAGTGCGCAATACGCCCGGCGTTACCGGATTCGTCGGTTCAGGTACGCGGCCTCTTCCACTCAGCCAGGAAGAGGTGGACAAGATCCTTCAGCGTATGGAAGCTGAGCAGCCGCGTATCAAAGTAAGCTTTCGTGTGGGCGAGACGGTGCGGATCGTCGAAGGGCCGTTCGCCGACTTTATGGCGGTGGTAGATGAGTTGTTCCCCGAACGGGGCAAGGTGCGGGTTCTGGTGTCGTTCTTTGGGCGTGAAACGCCCGTAGAAATGGATTTTCTCCAGGTGGAGCGGATCTAGCGACGCCGATCTTGCGCCAGGAGAGCTTACCAAGAAGAGGTACAGTTTAGATGGCGAAAAAAGTTGTGGCGCTTGTCAAGTTGCAGCTCCCGGCGGGCAAAGCCAATCCGGCGCCCCCGGTTGGCCCGGCTTTAGGTCAGCACGGCGTGAATATTATGCAGTTCGTCAAAGACTACAATGCACGGACTGAGGCGTTGGCTGGTTCGATCATCCCGGTCGAGATCACGGTCTATGCCGACCGTTCCTTCACCTTTGTGCTCAAAACGCCCCCGGCCAAAGACTTGCTGTTACAGGCCGCCGGTTTACCCAAGGGTTCGGCCAAACCGAACACGGTCAAGGTTGGCTCGGTGACGCGCGCGCAGATTCGCGAGATCGCTCAGACCAAGATGAAGGATCTGAATGCGATAGACATCGAAGGCGCCATGCGCATGATCGAGGGTTCAGCGCGCAGTATGGGTTTGACAGTTACTGACTAGCGTGTTCCGCCTCATTTCATGAGGCTCAAATCAGTGGAAGGGCGAACGCTTGGAGCGCCGCCCGTCAACACCACAGGAGGAAATATGGCCAAGCACGGCAAAAAGTATCTCGGCACAGTCGGCCAAGTAGACCGCATGACGAACTACGAGCCTCGTCAGGCAGTTGAGTTGGTCAAGAAGTTGGTCTTTGCCAAGTTCGACGAGACGGTTGATGTTCATCTGCGCCTGAATGTTGATCCGCGCCATGCAGATCAACAAGTGCGCAGCACCGTGACTCTACCCGCTGGCACAGGCAAAACAGTGCGCATCCTGGTTCTCGCCGAGGGCGACGGCGCTCGCTTGGCTCTAGAAGCCGGAGCGGAATACGTCGGTTCCGATGAATATGTGCAAAAGATTCAGGAAGGCTGGCTCGATTTCGATGTGGCCGTGGCTGTGCCTCAAGTGATGGGCAAGATCGGACGCCTCGGTCGCGTGCTCGGCCCGCGCGGACTGATGCCCAACCCCAGGGCAGGCACGGTTGTGCAGCCCAACGACATTCCAGCGACTATCAAGCAATTGCGACAAGGACGCGTCGAGTTCAGGGTTGATCGCACCTCGAACTTGCACATCCCCATTGGCAAGGCAAGCTTTACAGTAGATCAATTGATGGAAAACTGGGCCGCTGTGATGACGGCTGTCATGCGTGCGCGCCCGGCTTCAGTCAAGGGGCAATATATCGAGCGCATTACGATCACTTCGACCATGGGGCCTGGCGTGCGGGTTGATATCAACACCGCCATGAACATGCACGCTGGCTAACTCAACCATATACTACCTTCAGCCGAAGACAGCAGGCGCGTTTTCGCTTAATTGTGATCTACCTGCCGAGGCGAGGACATATAGAATCTCGGGTGCACAGAAACCTTGAGACAAGTCTTCGTCTTGGCATGGACGAAGACTTGTTTTTGTGAGGAGGTGAGAATCTCTTGGCACTAACGCGTGAACAGAAAGAACAGCTTCTGAACGAGTACAGCCAAAAGTTGGCGCGCGCGCAAGTCGTGATCTGGGCGCGCTACAAGGGCCTGACAGTCGCGCAGATTTCGGACCTGCGCCGACAGCTTCGGGCTGCCGGCTCAGAAGGAGTCGTGGTCAAAAACACGCTCATGCGCATTGCGTTGGAACAGGCGGGTATGCCCACCGACCACGCTATCATGAGTGGGCCTTGTTTGGTGACTTTTGTTTACAACGATGTCGCCGTAGGGGCAAAAGCCGTTCTCGACTATGCGCGTCTCAATGAGGCTACGTTTCAGGTCGCAGGCGGCGTGGGCGGGCGAATGCTCTTTAACGCCGAGCAAGTGCGTACGCTAACCACGTTGCCTTCGCGCGAGGTCATGCTTGCCCAGGTAGTGGGCGGCATCCAGGCGCCTATCAGCAGCTTTGTGGGTGTGTTGGCCCAGTTGGTGCGTGGCATCGTCAACGTAGTTGACGCGCGCCGCAAGCAATTGGAAGGCGCTGCAAGCTAGGGCTTGCGAGTTCGAGTTCATCTGAGACTATCGTTCGCTTGGTAACTACAAGGATTTGTACCTATCTAGGAGGTTAACGTGACAAAACAGGAAATCATTGAAGCGATCAGCGGCATGACTGTGCTGGAGCTGGCCGAGCTGGTCAAGGCCCTCGAAGAGAAATTCGGCGTGAGCGCAGCTGCGCCCGTAGCCATGGCCGCCATGCCCGTTGCCGCCGCCGCCGCTGAAGCCCCCGTGGTTGAAGTCGAGGAGCAGACCGAGTTCGACGTGATCTTGAAGACCGTGGGCGAGAACAAGATCCAGGTCATCAAGGTTGTGCGTGAGCTGACTAACCTGGGCCTGCGCGAAGCCAAGGCCGTAGTGGACGGCGCTCCTTCCGATTTGTTGAAGGCCGTTTCGAAGGAACAGGCCGAGACCGCCAAAGCCAAAATGGCCGAGGTAGGCGCGACGGTCGAGATCAAATAAGTCAGGCGACACAAAAAGGGCCAACTTGCGTTGGCCCTTTTTTTATGAGCAAAACAAAACCGCCGAACGCGCATCCGGCGGTTTGCTGTGGGCAGGATAGGACTCGAACCTACGGCCTCCACGATGTCAACGTGGCGCTCTAACCAGCTGGGCTACCTGCCCCCTACGCCCCACATTATACGAGATCACGCTCAAATTGCAAGTCACTTGGCCTTCAGAATTACGCTGGCCCGTCAGAGTAACCCGATCAGCCTCAAGGGGTTCCTTTGGTCAAGATGCACAACGCTTGCCATATCACGCTATCTTGAGTATAATGATTTCAGATGGCCTTTCAGCTTGTGGCAGGGTCGATTGGAAAAGGGGAATCGGAGTGAGCCAGTCTTGATTCGTTGGCCACATTGCGCATAATGTAACTGGCATGGTTAGTCTTGTGATCGGAGATTACTGCAGCAAATGAAACTCACCGTAGAGTTCTTGGGGCTATCAAGGCGGCTGGCCCAGACGAAAGAATGCCTGATCACCATCGAGGATCAGGCTTCTTTGCGCGACGTTCTGCGCGCTCTTGCTGCCCAATTTCCCGCACTCGTCGGTCAAGTGATTATCCCCGATACGTTCGATCTTGTTTCTTCCTATATGATCAACCTCGATGGCCGTCAAGCGGTCAGAGATCTTGATAGCAAGCCGCAGGACAACCAGCGGCTTGTACTCATGTTCATGGAAGCAGGAGGTTAGGATCATGTACGCCTATACCGGCAAGATCCTCCACATTGATGTCACGACCCGCAAAACGCGCGTCGAGCAAGTGTCGGAGGAATTTCTCAAAAAGTACATCGGCGGCGTGGGACTGGCGACTCGTTTGGCCTACGACAACATCCCCGCTCGATGCGACCCGCTAGGCCCAGACAACGCGCTTTGTTTTGCATGCAGCGCCTTTGCCGGCACTACTTTTCCGGTGGGTACCAAACATGGCGTAGCCTCTAAATCACCCCTGACAGGGCTGATCGGCGACTCGCTATCGGGCAGCCACTTTTCCGAAATGCTGCGCCGCGCCGGTTGGGATGGTCTCGTGTTCAAGGGGCGTTCGCCCGATTGGGTGATCGTATTCATTGACGACGATGACGTGCAGTTTCTCGATGCTACCCCCTACATGGGCATGGGCACCACACAAACGCAGCAGGCGCTTCGCGAGCATCTGGGCGATGAGAACGTCCGCGTTAGTTCCATCGGCCCGGCGGGTGAGAATCTCATTCGCTACGCGCTGATTGACAACGATGGTCGCCAAGTGGGCCGCACGGGCAACGGCGCCGTAATGGGATCCAAGCATATCAAAGCCATTGCTATTCGCGGCTCACACCCCATTACCGTGGCCGATGTGAACGGCCTGATGGCCGAGACGCTCAAGCTGATCAAAGAAAGCCAAGGCCCTGGCACGCAAAAATACCGCACGTTGGGCACACCATCTAATGTGTTGAACATGAACAAGCTCGGCGTTTTGCCCACTCGCAACTTTTCTCAGACTGTGTTCGAGCACGCCGAAGAAGTGAGCGGCGAGTATCTCCACGAACACTTTACGCAAAAAGCGGTGGGCTGCTCGGGTTGCTCTATCGCCTGCGAGCAATGGGCGGCAGTAAAAGATGGCAAATACAAGGGCGCCATCATCGGCTTGGATTACGAACCGTTGTTTGCGCTCGGCCCCAACTGTGGCATCGGGTCGCTGCCGCCGATCATCAAACTGGTACAGATGACCGACGAATTGGGCATGGATGCGATGAGCGCCGGCGTGGTGGTGAGCTGGGCGATGGAATGCTACGAAAAAGGCATTCTCACCAAAGAGCAGTGCGACGGCTTGGAATTGAATTTCGGCAACGAAGACGCCGCCGTGGCGCTGATCGCAAAGATTGCCAAGCGCGAAGGGATCGGCGACCTGCTGGCCGAGGGCGTCAAGCGCGCCTCGGAAGAAGTAGGCAAGGGCAGCGAGCATTTCGCCATGCACTCCAAAGGGTTGGAATTGCCGGGCTATGATGTGCGCAGCTTGAAAACCTTTGCGATGGGTCTAGCGGTAGGCACGCGCGGCGCATGTCACAACCGCTCGTTGGTCTATGAGTCCGATGTCAAAGGCACCGTCAATCGCTTCACTGCCGAGCCGGGACGCGGCATCCTGGCCAAAAACGCGGAGGATTTTGCCTGCATCCTCGACTGCATGGTCATCTGCAAGTTCCTACGCAACTGTTTCAAAGATTTCTATTCCGATGTGGCGCGCATCTATACGCTGGCTACCGGTATTCCCTTGACACCCGAAGAGCTAAAGCAAGTAGGCGAGCGCGTGTGGACGCTCAAGAAAGCGTTCAACATCCGCGAGGGTTGGAAAAAGCAAGACGATTGGATGCCCGGTCGCGTACTCCAAGATCCCATCCCTGAAGGACCGAGCAAAGGCGCTGTCGTCAAGCCCGAAGAGCTGCGTATGATGATTGACGATTACTATCAAGCGCGCGGCTGGACGACCGAAGGTCTCATCCCCAAGAGCAAGCTCATCGCGCTAGGGCTAGAAGACATTGCTGACGAGATTGGCGTCGAGGATCCGACTCCTGTAGCCGATACCCAACCAGCAGCCGAATAAGCGCTAAGGAGACTCATATGGCTCAAATTGGATACGATCACATCATTTGCGATCCCGCCAAGTGCATCGGTTGCCGGATTTGCGAATACGCTTGTTCGGCGACCAAGACCGGCGGGTTCGACCCCAGCATGTCACGCATCCGCGTTGTGCGCATCGAACCGATCACCATGACGGCCATTTCATGCCGCCTCTGCGCCGATGCTCCTTGCGTCATTGCTTGTCCTCGCGATGCCCTCTCGCGCTCGGAAAAGAACGGCGTCATCGTGGTAGATACCGACAAGTGTGATGGCTGCGGCTGGTGCGTAGAAGCGTGCGATTTCGGCGCGGTGGTCATCAACCCATCCATCAAGAAAGCCGAGATTTGCAACCTCTGCGAAGACCAGGAAAACGGCCCACGGTGCGTCGAGTTCTGCCCCAAAGAAGCCCTTTCGCTCAGCTCGCCCGAAAAGCTCCGCCAGCAGGCGCGCCGCGAAGTGGTGGCCAAGTTGTTCGAGGAATTGCTCAAGAGCTAGTATTCTGTGCTCCTCGAAAGGTTCGCGCTCGGTGGCGCGAACCTTTCGAGGGCATCGCGCCTATTCCAAGCTAGGAGTTGTCTATGGCAGCCAAAGAGGAACTGCGTGTAGGCGTTTATGTCTGTAGCTGCGGTTCCAACATCGGCGGCGTGATTGATCCAGCGGCGGTGGCTGAATTCGCCTCGCATCTGCCCGACGTGGTCGTCACCCGCGATAACCTGTACATGTGCGGCGACCCGGGCCAGAACTTGGTGCGGCAAGACATCATCAAGAACAAGCTGAATCGCGTGGTCATTGCCGCCTGTAGCGTGCGTATGCACGAACCCACTTTCCGCGCTTGCGTGGCCGATGCGGGTCTCAACCCTTTCTTGATGGAAATGACCAACATCCGCGAGCAGGATACCTGGGTGCACGCGCACGATCCCGAAATGGCGCTCTACAAGGCCAAAGAGATGGTGGCAGCGGCAGTGGCCAAAGTGCGACATGCAGCCCCGCTCCAAACCATCACTGTGCCCGTCACCAAGAGGGCGTTGGTATTGGGCGGCGGTGTAGCGGGCATCAGCGCGGCGCTCGATTTGGGTGACATGGGAATCCCCACCTACCTGGTGGAAAAGGAGCAGAGCATCGGGGGGGTTATGGCCCAGCTCAATAAGACCTTCCCCACGATGGACTGTTCGATTTGAATTCTCGCACCCAAGATGGTTGACGCGGCGCGTCATCCCAAGGTTGAAGTAATGGCCTACTCCGAAGTGGAGAAGGTAGACGGCTATATCGGCAATTTCAGGGTGCAGGTCAACAAAAAGCCTCGCTATGTGCTCGAAGATCGCTGCAATGGCTGCGGCCAATGCGCCAAAGTATGTCCCATCGAAGTCCCCAACGATTTTGAGATGGGCATCTCGCCGCGCAAAGTGATTGACGTGCCTCATGGCCAGGCGGTGCCGCTGATCTATGCGGTGGATATTGACAACTGTATCCACTGTTACAAGTGCGTCACGGCGTGTGGTAAGCTGGATGCCATTGACTTTTCGCAACAGCCCGAAGTAGTGGATTTAGACGTCGGCTCGATCATCGTGGCCACGGGGTTCGACTCTTTCGACCCTGCCGTTATTCCCGAATACGGCTATGGACAGTACCCCAACGTCATCACGGCAATGGAACTGGAGCGCCTGGCCAACTCGGCTGGCCCCACCGTAGGCCGATTGATTCGCCCATCCGACGGCAAAGCGCCTCACAGCGTGGCGATGATTCAGTGCGTCGGCTCGCGCGACAAGCGCTATAACGAGTACTGTTCGGGCTTTTGCTGCATGTACACCATCAAGAATGCCCTGCTGCTCAAGCAGATGAACCATGATATGGATGTTACCATCTACTACATGGATATCCGCACGCCGGCCAAGGCCTACGAAGAGTTCTACAACCGCGCACGGCAAATGGGCATCCGCTTTATCCAGGGGCGGCCTTCGCAGATCACCGAAGACCCCGATACGCACAATCTTTACATCGAGGTCGAAGATCAGGCGCTTGGCCAGGTGATCGAGATGGAGCACGATATGGTATCGCTTTCGGCGGCGGCCATTCCGCGCGCCGACACCGAGCAAGTGGCCTCGACCCTCACGCTTTCGCGCAGCCCGGGCGGGTTCTTTATGGAATATCACCCGAAACTACGTCCGGTGGATTCGCCCACCGACGGCGTGTTCCTGGCAGGCGCGGCCCAAGGGCCGAAAGATATCCCTGCCAGCGTGGCCCAGGGCAGTGCGGCAGCCTCACGCGCGGCGCGCATTCTCTCTGCTGAAACATGGGAGATCGAGCCAATCGTGGCGCGCGTGTGGGCCGACCGATGCATCAGCGCGCAGGGCAAAAAATGCGGCATTTGCGCCCAAGCTTGCCCCTATGGCGCCATCACTGTCGTCCAGGGAATGCCTGCGCAGATCACCCAAGCCAAGTGTCACGGCTGCGGTGGGTGCGTGGCCGAATGTCCCCACGACGCTATCTCGCAAGATCACTTTACAGACGCTCAGATCGTCTCTCAGCTCCAGGCAGTACTCCAGGATAAGCCTGAAGAAAAGATTCTGGCGTTCATGTGCCATTGGTGCAGCTATGGCGGCGCCGACAACGCCGGCACCAGTCACTTTGAGTACCCAGCCACCTCGCGCGGCATCCGCGTGATGTGCTCGGCGCGCATGGATCAAGATTTCATCCTCGAGGCGTTCCGCCGGGGCGCAGGCATGGTGCTTGTTTCGGGTTGCCACCCGCAGGACTGCCACTATATCAGTGGGCAACAAGTGGCTGCCAAGCGGTTCGACCGCGTGCCGCGCGCGCTGGAGCGATTGGGCATTAACCCCGAGCGCTTCCGCGTAGAGTGGATCTCGGCGGCTGAGGGTGAAAAATACGCCCGCGTCATCACCGAGATGGACGCCAAGTTGCGCTCATTTGATAAAGAGCAACTGCGCGCCGAGACAGCCAAAGCGCGCCCAGAGATCATCAAACGCCTGGCTCGTTGGAAGGCTGTGCCCAACATGGCCGAACTGCTCGAAGAGGAGGTGACGGCGTGATCCGCTCGAACGCGCTAGACCATGCCTTTGTCGAAGAAATCCTCTCCGAGCCAGGCGGCGAAAACCTGTTGACCTGCTGGTCGTGCGGCACATGCGCGGCCACCTGTTTGGTGCGCCGCTACGAGACGGCCTTCAATCCTCGCCTGGTGCTGCACAAAGCGGGGTTAGGGCTGCGCGAAGAAGTGCTGGGCAGCGCCGAGATTTGGCAGTGCTCGGCTTGTGACGTCTGTTACCCGCGCTGCCCCAAAGGGATTCATATCTCGGAAGTGATGAAGGCCATCCGCAATATCGCCATCCGCGCGGGCTACCAGGCCCCTGGCCCCTTTGCGGTAGTGGACGAAGCGGTGTGCTCGGGCTGCGCCGTGTGCACTCGCGCTTGTCCTTATGGGGCCATTGACCGCGTCGCCAAGATCGTCAATGGCGACGAGCGCACCGTGGCCCAAGTGAACAAGAATCTCTGTATGCACTGCGGCGTGTGCGTGGCGGCCTGCCCTTCGGGCGCCATGAGCCTAGAAGTGTTCAGCGATCAGGAACTGGTCGCGCGCATGGGCGCGGGCGGCTGGCTGGATCGCCCGGGCTTTTTGCAGGGCGGCGCCGCCGAGCCGCGCATCCTGGCGTTCGTGTGCCAATGGAGCATCCGCTCGGACCAGGAGTGGGGCAAACTGATGCGCTTTGGCGACCAGGTGCAGGTGGTGAATCTGCCCTGTTCGGGGCGAGTGGACCCTGAAATGATCCTGTTGGCGCTGACGCAAGGGGCCGACGGCGTGCTAGTGGTGGGCTGCCAGGAGGGCGAATGCCACTATCAGCGTGGCACGTACCTGGGCCGCAGCAAGATGGCGCTCCTGGGGCAAATCCTCGACCAACTGGGCATCGCCAACGACCGCGTGCGTTTTGCTGAACTGGGCGCGCTCGACCGCTTTGCCCTGCCCGGGTTGATCGAAACGATGGCCCACGATATCAAAACCTCTGTGCTGGCTATGGCCGGGCGGTGAGGAGAGAGATGAGCAAAATCAAACTCGCTATCTATTGGGCCTCAAGCTGCGGAGGGTGCGACATCGCCATCGTCGAGTTGGGCGAGCATTTGCTCGAACTATCCCAGGTCGCCGACATTGTCTTTTGGCCTTGCGGCATGGATTTCAAGTACCAAGATGTAGAGGCCATGCCCGATGGATTCATTGATGTGACCTTGTTCAACGGCAGCGTGCGCAACAACGAAGAGGAGCATATCGCCCACTTGCTGCGCCAAAAAAGTCGCGCGCTGGTGGCCTTTGGTTCGTGCGCGATGGAAGGCTGCATTCCCGGCCTTACCAACATCAAGGGGGCTAACTATGCCTTGACCAACGCCCAGCTTCGCGCGCCGGCGCTCGATAACCCCACGAACGCTCTCACAACCCCACACTATGCCATGCCCGAAGGCGACCTGACTCTGCCTGCGCTGTGCAATCATGTACGCACGTTGGAGCAGGTAGTCGAGGTGGATTACAAAATCCCCGGCTGCCCGCCTAACCATGACCAGATCTGGAAAGCGATGCAGGCAGTGATCGAGAACAAATTACCTGTCAAGGGCAGCTTGCTCGGCGTAGATTCGCGCACAGTATGCGACCAATGCACGCGCATACGCGAGGGCAAGATTCGTGTCAAAGCCTTCCGCCGACCTCATGAAGTCATCGCTGATCCGAACAAGTGTTTCCTAGAACAAGGCTTGGTGTGCGCCGGCCCGGCCACGCACGCAGGCTGCGGCGCGCTGTGCGTCAAAGCCAACATGCCATGCCGGGGCTGCTACGGACCTCCGGACGGCGTGGTGGATCAAGGTGCTGCGATGCTCAACGCCGTCGTATCGAGTTTCGACGGGCAGAGCGACGCCGAAATCAAGCAAGTGCTGTCAACGATAGTGGACCCTGTCGGCACATTCTACCGCTTTAGTCTGGCTGCCTCGTTCCTGCACAAGGCAGGCGGGAACGGCCAGAATGCGGGCGCGATCATCGCCTCGCAGCAAAGCCAGGCCGGCAAGGGGGAGGTGGCGCAGTGAAACGTATTACTATAGACCCCATTACGCGCTTGGAAGGGCACGGCAAGATTACCTTGTTCTTGGATGACCAGGGCGATGTGGCCAACGCCTATTTCCAAGTACCCGAGTTTCGTGGCTTTGAGGCTTTTTGCGAAGGCCGCCCAGTGGAAGAGATGCCGCGCATTACGCAGCGCATTTGCGGCGTATGCCCTATGGCGCACCACATGGCCGCCGCCAAAGCCGCCGACGCCGTCTATAAGGTAGAGCCGACGCCCGCCGCGCGACGTATCCGCGAGTTGGCCTATAATGCCTTTACCGCCGGCGACCACGCCACGCACTTTTACGTGCTGGCCGGCCCTGATTTCATCGTTGGTCCCGAGGTGGACGCGGCGCAGCGCAATATCCTCGGCATCATCTCCAAAGTAGGATTGACTATCGGCAAGCGCGTCATCCAGCATTTGAGCGAAAGCCATGAAACGCTGGCCATGCTGGGCGGGCGCTTTGTTCATCCCGTGATGGCGCTGCCGGGCGGCGTGGCCAAGGCCGTGACGCCCGAAATGCAACACCGGCTGATCGAGATCGGCGAGCACATGGTCGAGTTCGGGACATTTACCTTGAAATTGTGGCGCGAGGCCGTGATGGGCAGCGCCGAGTTCAAGGATATGGTCATGGGCCAGACCTACTATCACGAGATGTACAGCATGGGCTTGGTAGATGAGAACAACCACGTCAATTTCTATGACGGCCATATCCGCGTAGTGGACGTTCAAGGCAAGGAGTTCGCCCGTTACGCCCCCGCCGATTACCCACAGCATCTGGCCGAGCGCATCGAGCCGTGGACCTATGTCAAGATCCCGTATCTGAAAAACGTAGGTTGGAAGGGCTATGAAGGCGGTATGGAAAGCGGCGTCTATCGCGCCACACCGCTGGGGCGGCTGAATGCTTCAGACGGCATGGCCACGCCTTTGGCGCAAGAGGCTTACGAAGAGTTCTATGCCTATATGGGCGGCAAGCCGGTACATGCCACTCTGGCTACCCACTGGGCGCGGGCTATCGAGATGCTCTATTGCGCCGAGCGCACCCTGGAGCTGGCTAAGCATCCCGAGCTAACCGATCCAAACGTGCGCGCCATCCCCACGGCCACGCCCACCGAAGGCGTCGCCACGGTCGAGGCGCCACGCGGCACGTTGACCCACCACTATATCACCGACGAGAAGGGATTGGTGCAAAAGGCCAACTTTATCGTCGGCACCACCAACAACGTTGCGGCCATCTGCATGTCCATCAAAAAAGCTGCGCAAGATTTGATCGGTCACGGCCAGGTAGTGACGCAGGGCCTGCTGAACAAGGTCGAGATGGCCTTCCGCGCCTATGATCCATGCTTTGGTTGCGCTACGCACGCTTTGCCGGGCGAGATGGATCTGGAGGTCTCGGTGTACGATCATCGCGGCGAACTGGTAACGCGGCTGAGCCGCAATGAAACGACGGGTGAATAGGGGGCAATATGGCTACACGAGGAACAACGGTCAAACACGATACGCCCCAAAAGCAAACCCTGCTGCGCCCTATGATCACGCGTCGCTATGAGCTAACGGCTGACCATGACAAGTGCTGCGGCTGCAAGATTTGCGCTACGGTCTGTCCCCGCGAGGCAATCACGCTCTCAGCGTCCGCGCTCGAAAACGGCCGCATGATCGTCCGCCCGCGCGTGAATATCGACGAGAAAAAGTGCAGCTTTTGCGGCGAGTGCGTGGCGGTGTGCCCCACCCACGCCCTGGCGATGACGGTAAACGGCCAGCCCGAGATCCCTGTCATCAAGGGGCAGGCTTTTCCTATGCTCATCCGCACCATGAAGGTAACGCAAGAGCCGCTGGAAGCCACTACTGACACGGCGTACATTGACAACTGCCCGGCGGACGCCATCAGCGCCGACATCGCGCGCAACCAGGCTGGCGAGGTGCAGGCAGTTCGCAACGTACAGGTGGACAAAAGCGAGTGTATCAATTGCACCCGCTGCATGGAAGAAGGCCCTCGGGGCGGGTTCACCGTGACCAAGCCCTACAAGGGCAAGGCGCTGCTCAACATCGCGCTATGCCCGGCAGGCTGTCAGGCTTGCGCCGATGTATGCCCTACTCATGCCATCGTTTACGACGGCGAAAAGGTAGTGGTGGATCGGCGCTTCTGCCTGTTCTGCAGCGCCTGCGAGAACGTTTGCCCCGTCGAAGGCGCGGTGCGCATCGTGCGCACTGGGCTGGTGCACACGCCCATCGAGTCGGCGGCGTGGGCTGCGGCGGTGGAAAAACTCGTTTCGTACCGCGAAGTGGCCCGCGAATACGACGTCAAAGGCCAGAGTAAACGCCGTCAGGCTGTGATTGATGGCCTGCTTCTGGGCGGGGAAAAACAAAAGTAGCCCCGGTTCATATACTGCGCTGGCATAGCCGCGATTTCATTTCGTGCTCCTTTCTCTTGAGGAGTACAGCGCCATTTGAAATCGCGGCTACGTTTATGTTTGACGATCTCACTGGGGATGATAGAATCGGAATCATCGCTATGCTGTGATGAGAGGAGCAATTTCATCATATGGTCTCGAGCGAGATACTAATCGGGGCGTTACCTCGTGTGGAGTTACTTCACTGGCGACCTTTGGAGATTCGCCAAGTGGTGTGCGATTCGCGCCAGGTGCAGCCAGGCGACTTGTTCGTTGCCATTTCGGGCGTGGCGGTGGATGGCCACCGTTACGCGCCCGCCGCGCTTCAGGCGGGGGCGACGGCTTGCGTCGTAGAGCGGATGCTGCCTGAGCTAGAGGGCGTCCCCACCGCCATCGTACCCAACGCTCGCGAAGCGTTCGCTTATCTCCATGCTGCGCTGAGCGGCTTTCCGGCCCGGCAATTGCGCGTCATCGGCGTCACCGGCACCGACGGCAAAACCACCACCAGCCGGCTCATCACCTCGATCTTGAAGGCGGCGGGCCATCGCGTGGGGGCCATTGACACCGTCGGCGCGACCCTCGGCGACCGTGAGTCGCCCACCGGCTTTCACACCACCACGCCCGATGCCCCCGAAGTGCAGGCCTACCTGGCTGAGATGGTCGCCGAGGGTATGAAGTACGCTGTCATCGAGTCCACCTCGCACGGTTTGGCGCAACATCGCGTGACAGCTTGTGAATACGACGTGGCCGTGGTCACCAACATCACCCACGAACATCTGGACTATCACGGCACCTACGAAGCCTACCGTGAGGCCAAAGCCATACTCTTTCGCGCTCTGAGCACAGCAGCGCGTAAACCCGAGGCGCGCAAGGTAGCGGTGCTCAACGCCGACGACTCGTCGTTCGAGTATCTGCGCGCCATCCCGGCAGAGGTACAGCTTGTCTATGGCCTACGCCCGCCCGCCCAAATCACGGCGCGCGACATCCAGGCTTCACCGGCGGGGCTACATTTCACCGCCGTGACGCCCGACTATGAGCTGGCGCTCGATTCGCCTTTGGTGGGAATGTTCAACGTGTATAACATCCTGGCGGCGGTCAGCGTGGCTTATTCGCAAGGGATAGCGCCTCAGACCATCCACGAGGGCGTGGCCGCCGTGCGCGGCGTGATCGGGCGGATGGATCGCATCAACCTAGGACAACCGTTCACCGCGCTGGTGGATTTTGCCCACACGCCCAATGCGCTGGAAAACGCCCTGCGCACCGTGCGCGAGCTGACCCAGGGGCGGGTGATTGTGGTCTTTGGCTGCGCCGGGCTGCGCGACCGCGCCAAGCGCCCCTTGATGGGCGAGGTCGCCGGGCGCCTGGCCGACTATACCGTGATTACGGCGGAGGATCCGCGCACCGAGTCGCTGGACGCCATTATGGAAGAGATCGCCGCCGGCTGCCGCCAGGCGGGGCGGGCGGAGGAGCGAGATTTCTGCCGCATCGGCGACCGGGCGCAGGCTATTGAGGCGGCGTTGCGCATAGCCCAGCCGGGCGATCTGGTGATCGTCGCCGGCAAGGGCCACGAGCGCTCGATGTGCTTTGGGACCGTCGAATACCCATGGAGCGACCATGAGGCAATGATGCATGGACTGCATAAGCTAGGATACTGATCCCAAAGGTGACAGACAACAA
>CAZYPJ010000010.1:27726-28498 GCA_964649365.1 uncultured Anaerolineales bacterium
TTTCAAGCGATGTGACTAAACGGCCTCTTGCTATACTCTAGTGACTAATAGGCGCTGACGGACTGTACCCGGATGCCGTTGATGGCAGGCGCATACGCATCGGACTGTTGGATGAACACGATGTCGAGCACGCCATCGGAACATGACACCGTGAACGTCTGGTCCCAGGCGCGATTGCGGGCGCCTTTGGTGAGCAGATCCAGGTTGTTGAGCACGCGCTGCCCCTCGATCTCGACGGCAAAGACGCGCTGCCCAACACTGATGTACTTGAATATCTCGGAAAAGCGTAGCATTACCTCATAACGACCAAAGGGCACGGTGAAGCGGTAAGCGGTCATGGCGTACCGCTGCGACTGGTAGATCGTATCGTCGGTTGTGCCCTGAATGTCCGTCGTGGATGTGGTAACAAAGCCCGCCTGTCCACCCTCCCAACCCCAAGAACCTACCGCATAGGGCTGATCGGGAGCATACCAGTAGTTGTCGGTAGCTTGATAGCCCGCTGTCCCGCCGCAGTTCACCGCCTGCCAATAGGGCGCAGCGGTAGGCGTCGGCGAGGCGGTTGGCGTAATAGTGGGCGTCGGCGTCGGCATCCGGTACACCAACGGCAAGAAGCTATCCTGCGGCGTGCCCGTGGGTAGGGGTGTGGCCGTGGTAGTGGGCGTCAACGTCGGCTCGCCCTGGCATTGAACGGTCAAGCGGTACGATCCCATCCCACCGCTAAAGCCATCCACGATGATATAGTACGTTCCCGGCGCCAACATTGCTTGGGTAA
>CAZYPJ010000010.1:28508-33873 GCA_964649365.1 uncultured Anaerolineales bacterium
CAACGCCGAGGGATATGGCTCATAGAGCAAAATAACGTCTAGGTCATCGCCAAAACACTCTAGCGTCACTGTCAAGTCGCTTACAACCGTCTTGTACAGCACATAGATATCCTCCGGGCCGTTATAGACCCACGGAATATCATCGTATTGTCGGGCGTTATCCGGCTTACCTGTAGTATTTCCCTGGAATACGCCCTGGCAATACGCAGGAACAGCGCGGTTCACATCGATCCACTCTACCGGCGTCTCAGTAGGCGTGGGGCTGGGGCCAGACGTGGGCGTGGTGGTGGGCGTCCGCGTGATGGTGGGCGTATTGGTCGGCCCCGTGGTGTTCGTGGGAGTGGCGCTATTTGCAAAAGTCGGCGTAGGGCCAGTAGGCGTCAGCGACGGCGTCAAAGTGCGGCTCGGCGTCGCAGTAATCGTGGGCGTGGCGGTAGCCGTCGGGGTATCGGTGGATGTCGGCGTCAACGTGTTGGTGGGCGTCGCGGTGGGTGTGTTGGGCTGGTAACGAACGACCAAGCGCGGCTGCAAACCTGGCGTGCCCTCTGCTGAAGTAAAGGTATAGTGCATAGATGCGCCCGAGGCGATCACCACCATTCCATAGTTACTGGCCGGATTGTTGACCCACCCTTGCACCAGGCCGAGAACGTTCCAACCGCACCAGCCGGGCACGGTGTCGGTGATGGTAGTAGTAGCAACGGCCGCGCTCGCGCGATCGGTCCCCGCGCCGTTGCAGCCAGGCGAGGCCCACGAATCGCCCGTGCTCGCCTGCGCCCAAGTAGCCATCCCCTCATCCCAGGGAACGAGCACTTGATACACCGAGGCGTCTATCAACCGGTCGCTGCTGCGCGAAATAGCCCACATCTCCAAACGCGCATCCAAAATCTGCGCTCCTATAGGGATGCTAGTAGAGGCTAAATCCCAGCGCAGCAACAGGTTAGCAGCGGAGGGCGCCCTGAGCAACAGGCCGCCCTCCCCCCCATAGTTGTCATCAGGATACCAGGAGTGGATATGGGTATCCTGCAACACATCGGCGCCTTGCAGAACCACCTCAACCGGCGCGAGCGCGGATTTGTCGCGGTCAACATCGGGGCGCGCCTCATCGGGCGCACTCGCAGCGGGCGAGGCTTGTGTGGGCCAAAGGCCAACCGCCAACCCCGCTAACAGCAAACCGATCACCAACCAGCGTGTTTTCATCAAGGCTTCCCTCTCTGAAACGCTCTCAAACGATAACGCTCAGGAGCCTGCCACCAGCAGCGGCAAGGCGATCATCGGCTGTTGGGTCAGATTCAACTGAACCTCTGTGCCGCCGTGCCAAACGCCTTTGGGCGTCGCCGTGTAGCGGTTGCCGTCGGGGAACGTGATAACGAATATGATCGCCTCGCCCTCGCGTCCCCCCTCGACTTCGGTTGTGTCGGGGTCATCGGCCAGCACATTCAGTGCGTAAACCGACCCCGATTCCGCGTCTTCTTGCACCGTGGCCTGACCACAAGTCACCCCGCCAATTGTGGCTGATACAACCGTGTCGGTAGGCACATTATCGCCAAAAACCCTGACCTGACCGTAAAACGAGGAAGGCACATCGGGCGGCGCAGCCAAGACAGCACCAGCCGTGATAACGCTCAACAACGACAGTACAACGATGCACAAAATGCGCCTTACGTTCACAATTCCCCCTTTGCTCCGACCTGGCAAGAGAGCCGGATCGGGCCGCGCGAGACGGGCTGCGCCCGTGGTTTGCGCGGATTCGATGTTATTTGAGTATGATCGGCAGATGCAGCAACCGACCTGGATAGACCCCAAAGTTCAGTTCATAGAGCTGCCCGGCGCTCACCGTAACGCTCTGCGGGTTGCGCGTGGAAAGCGAGTAGCCCTCTGGCGGAATCACTTTGACGAAATAACTGCCCGCGACAGCATTAAAGTTGTAGGCGCCTGCCCCGGCAGTAATCATCTGATCCACCACCGTAACACCCCGCATCAACTGCACCGTAGCCCCCATCAAGCCCAGCTCGCCGCCGTCGCGCACGCCGTTGCGGTTGGGATCCTGGAAGACGGTCCCTGTCACCGTGCCCACTGCCCCGGTCGCTGTGGGCGTCGGCGATAGGGCCGACGTGACCGTCGGGGTCGGCGTCGGCGTGACGGAAGGCATTTGCCACTGAACGATAAGCATGGGCCGGCGGGTCACATCTGCGCCATATGCCGAATCGTAGAAACCAATATCGCGATAGTTGGCCGTTTGTGAAAGCAGCATCAGCCCTGCCTGAGAGGCGGGGCTATTCACCCACGCTCGCACGATAGCAGTCACGTCCCAATCATAAGTGACAAGCTCCCACGGATGGGATCCCGAGATCGCTTGCACCGTGGTGACGCTGGCTGGCGTCTCGGCGCGGTCAGAGGGCACGCTGTCGCCGCCCACCACGCCCCAAGAAACTCCCGTCGAGGCGAGCTGCCAGGTAGCCTGGTTAGCCGTAAAGGCGCGATTGAGCAAATAGGCGCCAATATCGAGCGAAAGATGCGTTTTGCCGTCGTCGTACTCGGACGCCGTCAGGCGCAGCGTAGCTGAAACGACTTCTGCTCCGACAGGGATAGCGCTTACATCGAAATTCATCAGCGCCCGCTTGAACCCTTGTCCTTGGACGCGCAGCCCCGCATTCTCATAGTTCGTTGTGGGCGCGGCAGAGCTGAGGTATGTATCCTGACTAGCTCCCTGGATAGTAATCGGCGTGGGCGTCGGGCCGGTCGTCGGAGTGCCGCTGGGCGTCGTCGTCACCGACGTGGTGGGGACCGGCCCACCCGTCGTATAGGTGATGGTCAGATAGGGCTTGTTGGAAGGATAGTTGGCCGACCAGAAGCGCACCTCGCGGTTTTGATCCGAGATCAGCAGCAACCCCTGGTTGCCCGCCGGGTTGGCGACCCAATCTTGCGCCAGAGCAGTAATATCCCATTGATACCAGGTATTGATGGCATTGACGGTGGACACGCTGCTGGATACGGTGTCGCGGTCAGCGCTGCTATCGCAGCCCGCTGCGCCCCAACTCACGCCGGTAAGCCGTTGATTCCAGGTGGCCTGTAGCTCCAGCCAGGGTTGCTTGACTTTATAGGCCGACACGATAGGCGAGATTTGCGGGTAACGCGAATCCGCATACCAGCAATACATATTGAGCGTCGCGCTGGTAACGGTGGCATTGGTCGGGATAGTCGTCAGATCGAACGCGACCAACGGACGGATATTGATGCCCGTGATGGTGCGCACCTTCAAGCTAGTGTCGGAGCCATAGTTGGTGGCGGCGGCAGACGAATCCATGAACGTGTCGCGGTTGGCGTTGATGCTCATCACCACGGGCGTAGCTGTCACTGCCGGTGTATTGGTGGGCGTCTGCGTGACTGTTGACGTGTTGGTAGGTACGCCCGTGTTGGTCGGCGTCAACGTGGGCAGTGTGCCCGTAGCCGTCAGATTGAGATTGGTCTGCGTTCCCTCGTGCCAGATCGCTGTCTGCGAGCACAACAACCCGCCTACGCGGAACTGAATCGTCTCGCCCTCGCTGCCGCCCTGTTTCCCGGCCACTTCCGCCACATCGCCGGGCACGTCAAGAGCATAGACCGTATCGGCCCCGACAGTCTGGATAGCCGCCGTCGCATAGGTCACGCCGCCGATCTGCGCTACGACCGAGATATAGGTCGGCGCGTTGACGCCGTTCACTTTGACCGTGCCATAAAAGCTGGACGGTCGAGGCGGCGCAGCAGATACCAGGCCGCTAACGATCAAGCCAACGCCAAGGAGCACGATCAGCACAACCACAAGTCTGGATTTCATTTTTCGCTTCTCTCTCGTCTGATTGCCTACCTGTTAAGCGCCGGTGAGACACCCTAACATGACAGGCGGGAGACATGTAATAGTCAGCACGGGCGAACCGGAGCGCCCGCCCGCGCTGGTTCGCAACCTACTAGTAATTGACGGTCAGATCGCAATTGGCCGTAACGTGCAACCAGTAAGCTTTGCCCGACGAAAACTGCGTCAGGTCGTTGGCGTAACTGGGCGCAGTACGGCTGTATATTTTCCACGGATCAGCAGTGTCAGTGACATCGTAATAGTACACCATATCATAATTGGCCGCAATGCCCGACAGCGCCGTCTCGATGCTGGTAGTGTTGTCGCTGGGCCAGCCGATCAGATTCCAGCCGCCGTTGGCCGACGACAACGAGATAGTAGTAGAGGTAGGGGCTTCGCCGGATACTGTCCAAGTGCAATCCTGGGTAGCGTGAATCCACAGCCCCATCTTTTGATCCGCAGTGGTCAACTCGCCGCCATAGCCGGGAGTGTACGATTTCCAGGCCCCGTTCACATATGCCTGCACAATATCGTACTTGCCCGAGATGCTGGCGAACAAGTCGGCTACCGCCGTTGATGTAGGGATCAGTCGCTCCGAGACAAAGTTCCAGCCGCCGTTCTGACTGGTGAGGTTGATCTGATGCACCTCGCCTGCCGAACCCAGGCGCACATCCACCATATGGATGTATTCGTCGCCATCGGCCATGCAATCAATTCGGAAATCGGCGCCGCCCAGTTGCAGGTTGCCGAACCAGGCGTCGGCGACGTTAAAGGTGGCTTTTTTCCAGGTATTGGTGTTGGTCTTGGTAATCGTGCCCGCCACGCGATATGCGTTGCCCACCGAATCGTAGGCCAACTGCCAGGTATCGGTACCCTTGTCGAAATAGGTCACGGTAAACGTCGCTTCAGTGACCGTGCTGGCCGTAAAGCGGTCATCAATCTTGAACCACATATAGCGATTGTTCGTTGCCTGATCGGTGCGGCGGGTGATCCAACCCTCACGCCCGCTCGCCAAAAAGGCCTGGCCAGTTTCGATATCGGTGCGAGCCGAGGCTGCTGGCGACCAAGAGTTGACCAACTGAGCCTGCGAACGATAGGTAGTCAACTTGGTCATCCCCTGCGCAATAGAGTCATCTTGCTCTATCCACCATTCATAATTGCCCTTTTGCGCGTAATAGCTCGAGATATAACCCGTATCGCGCAGCGCCACCCAAGCGCTGGGCGTCTCATCCACATGCTTACCCATATAGGGGCCAGCCCAGCCTAGTACATCAATATTCTCGGTAATGGGTGTTACCGTGGCATCGCCGGGGTTGCCCTCATAGAGCACGTCGCGTTCCAGCGTCACATAGTCTGCATGGCGACTGAGCGCTGCCAGCACCCCCCAATAGAATGCTGTGGGATCGGGCGTCATATATTCGTACATCTCGAACGCCAGGGGGACCCACTCATTCACGCTACCCGCATCCACCTGATCGAGGATACGATCATACTTGCCGCAACCGTTCCAGGGACCGCTCTTGTAGGGGCGCTAAT
>CAZYPJ010000011.1:0-9600 GCA_964649365.1 uncultured Anaerolineales bacterium
ATCGCCTTGCACGACAGTTCGGGATTGACGATGGGCGCATTGACGCCGGCGGTGATGGCCATCGCCAGGAAGGTGTTGTTGATCGCCTCGCGGTCGGGCAGACCAAACGAGATGTTGCTAGCCCCCAGCGTCATATTGACCCCTAACGTCTCGCGCACGCCACGGATGGCATCCAACGTGACCTTGGCGGCGTTGCCATCGGTGCAGACGCTCAGCGCCAGGCAATCAATGAGCACGTCCTCGCGGGGAATGCCCAACGCCTCGGCGCGTTGCACGATCTTGGCCGCGATAGCGACGCGCTTGCTGGCCTCGGCGGGGATACCGTCGTCGTCCATGCACAGACCAATCACCGCTGCGCCGTATTCTTTGACTAGCGGTAATACGCGTTGAAGCGCCGCCTCTTCGCCGTTCACCGAGTTGATGAGCGCTTTGCCCTGATAGACGCTCAACGCGGCGCGCAGCGCCTCGGCGTTAGCCGAATCCAGGCACAAGGGCAAATCGGTCGCTTCCATCACGGCCTTGACGGCCAGCGGCAGCACTTCAACCTCATTCACACCCGCCGCGCCAACGTTCACATCGAGAATTGTCGCGCCCTGCTCAACCTGCGACAAAGCCAGGTTGCGCACGCGGGTCATATCCTTTTGCGCTAACGACGCCGCCAGCAGCTTTTTGCCGGTGGGGTTGATGCGCTCGCCGATGATAGCAGTAGGGTGTTCAGGGCCGATGACGATTTCTTGGGCGCTGCTGCGCACGATCGTTTCCATGGATGAAATCCTCCTGGTTGAGTCGAAAAGTAGCGAATGTTGCATCCCGCACGATTACGGTTGGGCTGTGAATGTGGGCGCTAACGACGGCTCTAGCGATAGCGTCGGCGATACCGAAAATGTCGGCTCTAGCGTCAACGTTGGCGTTGACCGTTTGCGACCAATAATACCCCGCTCAGTCAGAAACTCCCTGGCGACCGTCGAGGGCTTTAATTCCTCTTCGCTCATCTGGCGCTGCAAGGCGGCCAATGTGGCTGCGTCGAGCAACTGGCCGATCCGCAACAACGACGCTTCCAGGGTTGATAGTTCGCTCAGAACCGGCGTGCGCACGGCAGGGGCCAGATTGGAAGCCTGAAAAAAGCCTCGATCATCCTGTAAGAGGATCAGATCGTTGTCGGCAATCTCGGTATCGTTGGAAAGGCCGAGCACACAATCGCACTCGCCTTTGAGCAAAGAGACATAGCCATCTTGTGTTGCGCCCACACGCACAAGCTGATCGTCGAAATCCATCCGATAGACCTGCTCCAGGCCGCGAACGCCAGTAACAGCCGCACATTGCGCTTGCGAAGCGCACAGCCGCACATGCGGGTTGCGGCCGTTCATATAGTTGCTCAGGTCGCTCAACGTGCGCACTTGCCAGGCTTCGGCCAGCTCGCGGCGCATCACCAGCCCCTCCGTGCGAGAGAGCGACGTCATCGTAAGCCAACTGATTTGGTTGAGCGCATCTTCGGCGCGCACACGAGCGAGCAATGCCTGCGGATCGGCTATCGGCTCGTCGTGCTGGAGATAGTTGCACCAGACCTCTCCGGTATAATCCCAGCAAATATCAGCCCGGCCTCGCATCATGGCAGTGCGCACCGCTTGGGCGCTGCCCAGGCCGGTCTTGTCCACCACATGATAACCCTCGGCTTGCAGAGTCAACACAGTGATCTGCCCGATGAGCAATTGTTCGGGCGTGTCGGCGCTGGCCACAGTGATGATCCTACGCCCACGCAAATCGGGGCCGCAGGCTGCCACGGCGATCAGAAGCAGCGCAATACAAATCAACGGCAGCCAACGTCCCGATATCACGACGCCTGCTCCACCATGGTCATATCATGAGTACGCACTCTCATAGTAGCGATCCTCAACCCAATGCTCGCCAAGAATCACCTGACCGTTGGTCAATTCGCTCAACATAGCGGCTACCTCAGCCACGCGCTCGTGCGGCACAGCTAGGAGCATCGTTACGCGGTCAGTAAAGGCTGTATCTTCGATCTTGACCTCGCGGCGAGGTAATAGATATTGAAGGTTGCCATACAGCGTATAGTCAATGGTGATGCACGCCAGATGGTGCAACACCCGTTCGACCGTAACCAGTTGTTGGAGCGCCTCGCGCGCAACGCCGCCATAGGCGCGCACCAGACCGCCTGTACCCAGCTTGATGCCACCGAAATAGCGCGTACCCACTGCTGCCACTTCGCACAGGCCGCTGCCTTCCAACACCGCCAGCATCGGGCGGCCCGCTGTGCCGCCCGGCTCGCCATCGTCCGACGAGCCGATCAGCCCCTGGGGGCCAGGGGTAATGCGATAGGCCCAGGCATGGTGATTGGCGTCGGGGTACTTGGCGCGAATGCGTTCGACGAACGCCTGCGCCGCTTCGACGTTGGCGGCGTGGCCGATGTTACCGATGAACACCGAGTTCTTGATGACCAGTTCGCTCTGCGCCTCGCCCGACGGCACGCGATAGCGCGCCAATGGCTGGGTCGCAGGCAATCCGTCGCTAGTTACTTGCTTGCTCATAACTCCCTGCGCGCTCAGACTTCTCGCATTCTAGGGGCGAGGGCGTGTATTGTCAATTCTGCTTGATTGCTATGCACGCCCGGCTATAATAGCAACAAGATGCTCGGGTCGGCCCAGCCTGCGATGACCAATCACAGCGCAAGGAGCAAGCGTATGGTTCAGCCTTGTCCTGGCCCGATTGTTCTATTCGGCTCTGGCGAGACCGCCCCCGGTTCACAGACGATCTACCATTAAGTCATGCGGCTGATCGCGCCTCCCGTGCGCATCTCGATCCTGGAGACGCCAGCGGGTTTCGAGCTGAACTCGGACCGCGTGGCGGGCCGCATCGCTGATTATCTGCGCGAACACCTGCCCAACTGGAAACCCGAGATCGCCGTCATCCCCGCCCGTAAGCGCGGTACGCCCTGCAGCCCCGACGACCCCGCTATAATCGAACCGCTGTGGCGCAGCAATGTGATTTTCGCCGGGCCGGGCAGCCCCACTTATGCGGTGCGCCAATTGCGCGACAGCCTGGCGTGGCATATCGCGTTGGCGCGCCACCGCCTAGGAGCCGCCCTGATCCTGGCCAGCGCAGCAGTGATCGCCGCCAGCGCACATACCATCCCCGTGTACGAAATCCACAAGGTGGGGATGGACTTGCACTGGCAGCCCGGCCTCGACCTGCTGGGCGCTTACGGCCTGCGTGCGGCGCTTGTCTCGCATTGGGATAATCAAGAGGGCGGCGCTGAACTAGATACCAGTCGCTGCTGGATGGGGCGCTCCCGCTTTGAGGCGCTGCGCGCTATGCTATCGCCCGAGACCCCGATCTTGGGGATCGGCGAGCACACTGCGCTAATCCTGAATTGCGCCCATTCAACATGCCAGGTCATGGGGCGCAGCGGCGTGACGATTCTGCGAGGCGATAGCGAGCAGTATCTGCCTACCGGTTCAGAAACGCCGCTTGACGCGCTGTTCGATTGGCAGCCCATCGAGCCGGCAAATGGATTGCCTGCTGAAGTATGGCGACGCGCGCTCGAAATCGCCCAAGAACAGCCCAGCAGGCCGACGGCCCCGCCCGAGGCGCTTGCGCTGGCTGAGGCGCGGCAGGCGGCGCGGGCGCGCCGCGATTGGGCCGCCGCCGATGCGCTGCGCGCCCAGATCGAGGCCAGCGGGTGGCAGGTGCAGGATACACCCGATGGCCCCCAGTTGATTCCCAGGTCGTGACGCCCTTGTTGGTGATACCAAGATCATTGCTTTCTGACTAGCGGCAGATCAACGCGCAAGATGGTGGGCGTTAGCGAAGGAACGCCCGGCGTTTGGGTTCTGGTGGGGGTATTGGTGCGCGTTGGCGTCGCCGTAGCGGTTGGCGTCCGCGTGGGCGTGGGCGTGGTGACGCTGCTCGCGCCATAGCGCCAGAGGCCCTGGCCGTCGGTCGCTACGAACAGCTCATACGGGCCGCTCGGCGGGGCGGCAAGGGCTACGGCATAGCGCCGCCAGAGGCGTTCGTCCAAAGCGGCCCACCCTCCGGCGCGATCATCCGACCGATATATGCCGGTCTGCCCCAGGTAGAGCGTTCCGCTGCTGGCATAGTCGGGCGAGAGCGCCAGCGATTGTCCCCAGGCATACTCCAACCCTTCGTTGGCGGGCGTCCAACTATCGCCGCCGTTGGTGGATTTGTACACGCCGCTATTTACCGAAACTCCATACAGCGTATGGTCGGCGCCATATGCCGGCGAGACGGCCAGATCATAGAGATCGAGATCGGCCAGGCCCGTATGGATCGGGGCAAAGGAATCGCCGCTATCGGACGATTTGTACACCCCCATCTGATAGCCGCCGATAAAGAGCGTGTGATCGCTGGCATAGGCGGGCGAGACGCGCAGCGCCATGATCTGCGCGCCCGCGGGGATGCCCGCGCCCACCGATTGCCAGTCTTGGCCACCGTTGATGGTGCGGAACACTCGGCCCGACGCAGCCGCGAACACCGTTTGATCGGCGGAGTAATTGGGCGAGAGAGCCAGCGCCAGAATGCTATTAGGGAGCAAAGGGCCATCGCCGTTAACCGCGACCCACGAATCGGCCCCATCGGTGGATTTGAATACGCCGTCGGTATAGGTAGCAGCAAACACCGTGCGATCGGCGGCGTAGCCGGGCGAGTAGGCCAGGTCAGTCAGCCAGCGGCTGTTCAGGCCATTATTGGCGGCGGCCCAAGAGTCGCCTTTGTCGGTAGAACGAAAGATGCCCTGGTAAGTGCTGCCCACCAGTAACGTGCTGTCGGCAGCGTAATCGGGCGAGATAGCCAGGCACGTGAGCCAGGTTGCATTGAGACCGATGCTGGCAGATTGCCAGGATGCGCCGGCGGTGGTGGAACGATACACGCCGTAACCATACGTGCCCACCAGCATCGTGTGATCCGAAGCAAAGTTCGGCGACAGCGTCAGGCGCTGGATTTGCGATGCATCGTTCAGGCCAAAGCCCGCCGGGTTCCAGGTCTCGCCGCCATTGGTGGAAACGAACACGCCGGCGCTGCCCTCGCCCGCATAGAGTGTGTGGTCGGCGGCATAGCCAGGTGAGATGGCCAGGGTGTTGATGTACATCCCCGGCAGACCGCTGGTCGTCCAGGAATCGGCGCTATCGGTGGATTTGTACACGCCCGCCGAGCCTGTGCCCACGAACAAGGTGTGATCTGCCGCATAACCGGGCGAAAAGACCAGCGCGCGAATGGCGGCCACGGGCAAGCCGACCTGGGCCATCGCCCACGAGTCGCCGCCATTGGTCGAGCGCCATACGCCATTGCCCGTCAAAGCGAAAAGGGTGTGATCAGCAGAGTAGGCGGGCGAAAGTACGAGAGCACGAATGTACAGATTGCCCAGACCGTTATTGGCAGGTTGCCAGGAATCGGCGCCGTCGGTTGTTTTGAACACGCCCTCCCCGCTGCCGCCGGCGAACAGAGTCTTGTCGTTGGTATAATCGGGAGAGATGACCAACGCATAGACATGGCTGGCGGCGACGCCGCTGTTGGCTTGATTCCACGAGCTGCCGCCATCGGTGGAACGAAACACGCCGCCGTGCAAGATGCCGGCAAACACGGTGTGGTCGTTGGCATAGTTGGGCGAGATCGCCAAGCACTTTCCCAGTTCAGAGTACAGCCCCGTGTTCGCCCCCGCCCAAGTAACGCCGCCGTCCACCGATTTGTACACCCCTGCGCCCGAAGTCATTACGAACGCCGTGTGATCGGAGGCGTAATGGGGAGATAGGGCGAGCGCCTCAACGATTCCCCCATAGAGGCCCTCGCCACACGGCGACCAGTTCGCGCCTGTGGCAGCGCGCGCCGATGCAGAGCGCCCGGCGAGGAGCAATGCCATCGTGAGCAGCAACAGCCACCCAACCCGCAGCATTCTCATGATCGTCCTCCCTTCGGAAATGCAGAAGGTTCGGAACCTATCTGTTAATGTGACCCTACCTCTCAGCAGTGCAAATCCGGATATCTTGATTCCATCATACCACGTCGCCGCGCGTTGCGCTACTGCTGGTTCTGCGCCATAATAGCAGCACCACAATATGGAGGCCCTCATGTACGACATCGTTATCAAGAACGGTCGGGTCATAGACCCTTCGCAGAATCTCGACGCCACACTGGATGTGGCCTTGCAGGGCGGGCGCGTGGCGCAAATCGCGCCCCAAATCCAAGCCGATCAAGCGCGCGTCGCGCTCGACGCCGCCGGCTTGCTCGTCACTCCCGGGCTGATTGATCTGCATGTACACATCCACTGGGGCGTCTCGCATTATGGCATCGAGCCGGACCTTTCCTGCCTGGCTGCGGGCGTCACTACGGCGGTGGACGCCGGCTCCTCTGGAGGTTACACCTACCCCAGCCTCAAACGATACATCATTGACCGCAGCCAAACGCGCCTGTTTGCCTTTCTCAACATCGCCTACATGGGCATGGTGGGCGACGAAGTGGGCGAGCTGGAGGATATGCGCTTTATCAACACCAAATTGGCATTGGAAATCGGGTCGCGCGAGGGCATCCTCGGCATCAAGGCGCGGATGGATCGCGTGGGGCCGAACGTCGCCACCGAACCGCTCAAGCTGGCCGTGCAGGTAAGCCAACAACTGGGCAAGCCCACTATGGTGCACATCGGGCGGGAGGAGCGGATGCGCGCGCCGCTCAGCGCGATCCTGGATGTGATGCAGCCTGGCGACATCGTCACGCACATGTATCATGGCTGGGCCGGCGGCATTGTGGGCGATGATGGCCGCGTGCGTCCCGAAGTCTGGCGCGCCCGCGAGCGGGGGCTGCTGTTCGTCGTGGGTCATGGCGGCGGCAGCTTTGCCTACGCCACAGCCAAACCGGCGCTGGCAGAGGGCTTTTACCCGGATACGATTTCCAGCGACCTGCACACTTATAGCGTCGGCGGACCAGTGTACGATCTGCCCACCACGATGAGCAAGTTCTTGCACCTGGGGATGAGCCTGAACGACGTGATCGCTCGCTGCACGGCGGCCCCCGCCAAGATCATCGGCCTGGCCGACCGCATCGGCACGCTGAAACCCGGCGCTGAAGGCGATGTAACGCTGCTTCGGTTGGAAGAAGGCGCTTTCCCACTGGTGGATTGCCATCGCCAGGTAGAGATGGCCTCGCGGCGATTGGCAGTTGTCCAGACCATCAAAGGGGGACAACTCGCCACGCTGGGGCCACGGGTCTAGATGAAAGGAGTGTGCGCTATGCCCGAAACACGTCCAAATATCATCTTGATCATCACCGATCAGCAACGCTACGATACTATCGCAGCGTTGGGGTTTCCCTATGTGGATACACCCAACCTCGACCGCCTGGCGCGCGAAGGAACGACCTTTACCAATAGCTTTGTGACGGCGGCCTCGTGCGCCCCGGCGCGGGCCAGCCTGTTCACCGGCTATTACCCGCACACCGTCGGCGTCTATAAAAACGCCGACACCTGGCGACACTCTTGGGTGGAGCAGTTGGCCGAGGCGGGCTATCACTGCGTCAACATCGGCAAGATGCACACCTACCCCTATGAGACGCCGCTCGGCTTTCACGAGCGCTTTGTGGTGGAGAACAAGGATCGCTACCTGGAGGGGCGCTTGTTTTTTGATCGTTGCGACAAGGCGCTGCATGCGCATGGGCGGGTCAAGCAACAGCGCGAACTCTATCGCCAACTGCCCGACTACTGTGAGCGACTGGGCGCCTTCGAGTGGACGCTGCCGGAAAAGACCCACTCGGACTTTTTCGTGGGTGATACCGCCGTCTGGTGGATCAAGCACAAGCCCCATGTGGCGCCGCTGTTCTTGCAGATCGGCTTTCCTGGCCCGCACCCACCCTACGATCCTATCCCACGTTACCTGGATGCTTACAAGGATCGCGACCTGCCCATCCCGCAGGTCAGCCAGGAAGAGCTAGACGCTCAGCCTGCCGCCCAAAAGGAGCTGCGCGACCACAACACCAAGATAGATCACGATTCGATTGTGTGGCAGCACCATCCCTCGCCCGAGCAGTTGCGCCGCCAGCGCGCCCACTACCTCGCTAATGTGACCATGATTGACGAGAAAATCGGCGAAATCCTGCGCGCATTGGAGGAACAGGGCTATCTGGAGAACGCGGTGGTCATCTTTACCGCCGACCACGGCGATTGCTTGGGCGACCACGGCCACAGCCAAAAGTGGACCATGTACGACATCATCACTCGCACGCCCTTGATCGTATGGGCGCCGGGCCGCTTTGTGGGCGGGCGACAAATGGATGCGCTGGTACAACAGATAGACATCGCGCCGGTCATCATGGAATTGGCGGGGCTGCCTACGCCGGCCAGTTGGGAAGCCGAATCGGTCATGCCCGCGCTACGCGGGGACGACTTGGCCGGGCGTGAGTACGTCTTTTGCGAACAATCGCGCGACGGCATCCTGACAGGAACCGAGATGATGACCATGGTGCGCAGCCGCGATTGGAAGCTGGTGCACTATCTCGGCAACGACGACGGCGAGCTATACGACTTGGACGCTGATCCGGGCGAACACGTCAACCTGTGGGGCGACCCGCGTTATGCGGCGCACAAGGGACGCTTGCTCGACGCGCTGCGCGATTGGTTGCTGCGCAGCAATCTCAAAGCGGGAGAGTGGTCGGCGTCGTGGCGCTAAATATGGAACGCCGCCTCGGAAGGCGGCGCTCCAATCATATATTGACTTTTTTGATAAATATGCTATACTATATTCAGAGCAGACGATACCCGATCTCATGACCATACAAAATCGTCAGCTTCCCAATCCTCCTGGGGAACGCCCGGAACCCACCACCCGGGCGTTCGCTTTGCCTAGCGCCGACGCGCGGCCCCCGTGACGACGAGTAGCAACACCGCGCCGACCACCGCCACGACAAAGCTCTTGACGCTGAACTGGAACGTGGGATCCCATCCCGTGAGGAACTCGATCAAGAACCCGCCGATGAAAGCGCCCGCGACGCCCACGACGATGTTCATGATGCAACCCTGGCGCCTGCTGTTGCCCGCGATCAAGCTGGCCACCCAACCGGCCAACGCCCCAAAGATGATCCAACTGACGATATTCATGAAATGCCTCCTATGATGATGCAGATACAATACTCTACCAGAATTACGCCCGCCGAAGCAAATGGTTGCGGCAGCGGATTGCGCAGGACGCGCGGCATTGACATCCCAGGCATTGCTTGCGATAATCTGAGGCGGACAAAGGCTGTCCATCATGCATCAGACACGGTTTCCAACGAAAGGAAGCAATCCCATGCACAAGCGCATCTCTTTGCACGGCGAATGGCAATTCCAGGAAGTAGGCAGCGATACCTGGAAGCGCGGCGCCGTGCCCGGCTGCGTCCAGCTCGACTTGCTCAAGCTGGGCGAAGTTCCCGATCCGTTCTATCGCCTGAACGAGATCGAGATGTACAAGCTCGAAGAAAAAGAATGGCTCTATCGCAAGACGTTCGAGTTGCGCGCGGGCGATCTAACGGCCTCGCGCCTGAACCTGGTGTTCGAGGGCATTGCTACCTGCGCCGATGTATATCTCAACGGTGTGTGGTTGGGCG
>CAZYPJ010000011.1:9610-33835 GCA_964649365.1 uncultured Anaerolineales bacterium
CGCCGCCGTGGACATGTTCATCCCCTACGTCTTTGACATCACCCATCTGGCGCGCGAAGGCGAGAACATCGTCGAGGTGCGGTTGCATTCGCCGCTCACCACCATCAAAGCCGAGGAGCGGAACAGCCCGGTGCGGCTGGCGTCGAGCTGCGAAAGCGCCCGGCCCTATATCCGCAAGGCGCAGTATTCCTATGGCTGGGATTGGGGGCCGCGCATCGCGCAGGTGGGTCTGTGGCGGCCTGTGTACATCGAGGCCATCCGCGAGGCTCGCGTCGTTGATCCCTTCCTCTATACCGACAAGCTGGGCGAGGGATCGGCTCGCGTGCGCGTGACCGCCGAGGTCGAGAGCTATACCGCCGAGCCGTTGCAAGCGCAGGTCAATGTATATTATCGCGGCGTCAGCGCGTCCATGGCGCAGGTTCCGGTGGTCAATGTCAAGGGCAAGCTGGCCATCGAGGCTACGCTTGACATCGAAAACCCCCGGCTTTGGTGGCCCAACGGCTATGGCGACCAACCGCTTTATGACGTCAAGATCGCTTTGATGGGCGAAGGCGCCGTGCTCGACGAGTGCGCCTTCAAGTCTGGGCTGCGCACCGTGCGACTCATCCAAGAGGCCGATGTCGAGGGTCGCAGCTTTATCGTCGAGATCAACGGCGTGCGCGTATTCTGCAAGGGCGCCAACTGGATTCCGGCAGATAATCTGTTGCCGCGCCTGACCAAGCAGGACTATGACGACTATATCCGCTTGGCGCAAGAAGCGCACATGAACATGCTGCGCGTCTGGGGCGGCGGCATCTACGAAGACCCGGCCTTCTTTGAGGCCTGCGACGAGCGCGGCGTCATGGTGTGGCACGATTTTATGTACGCCTGCGCCCAATACCCCGACGAGTTCGACTGGTTCCAAAAGCTGGCCCGCATCGAGGCCGAGGCGGTGGTCAAGGCGCTGCGCAACCATCCTAGCCTAGTGTTGTGGTGCGGCAACAATGAGAACAATTGGGGCTTTGATGAGTGGTGGCATAACGGCGTGCCCAAGTATCTAGGCAACTATGTCTATCGTGAAATCTTGCCGCAGGTGTGCGCCGAGCTGGATCCCTCGCGGCCCTATTGGGTCTCCAGCCCATACGGCGGCGAACATCCCAACGGCATGGATGAGGGCGACCGCCATTCTTGGACGGTATGGAGCAACTGGCGCGATTATTCCGGCTATCTGAGCGACACGGGCCGCTTCATCAGCGAATTTGGCTTTCAGGCCATGCCCAACTGGAAGACGGTGCTCTCCTATACCGCGCCCGAAGATCGCTCCATCCTCAACCCGGTCATCATCGGCCACAACAAGATGACCGAGGGCACCGAGCGGCTGATCCGTTTCCTGGTGGGCCGGGTGGGGTTGCCCAAGGATTTGCAGAGTTTTGTCTATCTCACCCAGTTCAACCAAGCCGAAGCGATCAAACTGGGGGTCGAGTTCTGGCGGGGGCGCAAGTTCATGACCTCGGGCGCGCTCTATTGGCAGATCAACGATTGCTGGCCAGTGGCAAGTTGGGCTTGCCTGGATTACTACAAGCGCAAGAAGGGCCTCTACTATGCCACCAAGCGTTTCTTTGCGCCCATCCTGCCCGTGTTGCGCTACCAGGAGGGCGGTATCTCGCTGCAGGTGATCAACGACCACCTGGAAGAGCTATCGGGCGAGGCTAAAGTGACAGCCTATGCGCTCGACGGTCGTAAGCGCGGCGAAGCGCGCTTCCCGGTAACGCTAGCCGCCAACACCGCGACTAACGCCAAGCGGCTCAGCCTGGCCGATCTGGGCATCGGTTATAGTCCGCGCGTGCTGCCGGTGGATGGCCAATCCACCACCAATCCGCGCGAGCACAACGGCGAGCTGCTCGATTCAGTCGTTTTCGTCGAACTGACGGTCGGCGACAAGACCTACACCAACACCCTAGTGTTCGAGCGCTACCGCACGCTGGCGCTTCAGCCCGCCAACATCCAGGTCGCCGTGCAAGGCAAGCAGATCACCCTATGCTCGACAGTTCCCGCTTTTGGCGTGTTCATCGAGCCGGAGGCCGATGTGGATCTGAGCGACAATTGCCTCACGCTCGAACCGGGCGTTCCGGTGACGATCACCTGCTCGGACGCGCCGGGCGCAGTGCAAGTCTTCGACCTGACCACGATGACGTTGTAACAACCGTTCGCCTGCAAGGGGCGGGGCGATCCCGCCCCTTGCTCGTTACCTATTGCTTGCGGATCAAGGGCAGATACAGCCCCGGCGTCGGTTCGACGCCAACATAGATGGTCACCGAGGTCGAGGCGGTCTGTTCGTCGCTATCCATCACCTGAAGCGTTACTTCGTGTTGCCCCTGGCTCACATCGGTGAGCGAGACGCGCGGCCCGCCGCCGGCATAATCGCCATCCAGCCGCCAGAGGAAGCCATTGTCCTCGATAGGGCCATCCTCGGCGTCATAGCCCTCGCCCACCAGCATCACTTGCTGGCCCAAGACGTAGGTCGCGCCATCAAGCGGCGATACAATCATCGCGCGCGGGGCTTTGCGCGCCACCCGGAATACCTCATCCGATTGATCCGAGCTGGTGTTCACCCCGTCGGAGGCGATCACCTTCATCAACGCATACGCGCTGCCGGGCAAGTCATCCAGCGGCAAGGTGTAGCTCGTCTCGCTCAACTCGACAGCTACCGTCTGCCAGGTTTCGCCGCCATCGGCGCTGTATTGCAGCGCATAGGTGAGCGCGTCGTCATCCGCGTCGTTGGCGCGCCAACGCACCGTCGCCTCACCCTCCAGGCTCTCGCCGCCGTTAGGATAAGTGACCTGCACACTGGGGCTGTTGGCGCTTACCTCACGAGAATCTACCTCATCGCCCTGGAAGAGCACCACCACCCGCTGCGTCCCTCTGGCCCACGGTACGATCTCGGCGATAGCCGCGAACGGCTGGTCGCCCTCGCCGGGGCCGGTCTGGTTCGCGCGCGGCGTAAAGGGATAGATCGCCAATCGCTCGCCTTTCTCTCCCACCAGCCCCAGCGACCAATCGGCGCTCTGCATCGGTGGCTCTGGCTCGGGGATGTCCTGTAAGCGGTAGAGCGTGCCCAGTTCGGCCCGCCCCCCAATCGTATCGGCTACGC
Source organism: uncultured Anaerolineales bacterium (assembly GCA_964649365.1). GTDB lineage: Bacteria > Chloroflexota > Anaerolineae > UBA1429 > UBA1429 > CAZYPJ01. The sequence continues at coordinate 12,741 of CAZYPJ010000011.1, forward strand.
CATACACCGCCAGATATTCTGCGCCCAGGCGCAGCGGGCGCGGCGGCGCGGCGGCCTCCGTTTGCAAGCGGCTGCGCAGGCCGTTGTAGGTGATATCCGAGACCCATTCATTGTCGCAATAGGTCATCAGGTCAGTCCAATCCGAATCGTACACCTGGCGCAGCTCCACATCCCAGCCAAAGTAGCGGTCGGGGTTGGCGGCGGGGCCGCCGATGCGCCCATCATCGTACTGAAATACCGAGCCGCCTTCGCAGCCGCACGAACCGCCGCAGGGCGGCACGCCGCAGGTGCCGCACGGAGGCGGTTGCGTCCCTTGGGTGTGCGACCGGCCATAGGTGTGGCCCAGTTCGTGCGCGCCGTACCAGTCGCCATACGAGCCATCGAAATCCCATCCCCAGGTGCCGGAGCCGGTGGGACCGGAGGCGATATAGCTATCATGCGCGCAGCCACGCATCCAGCAGCCCGTATCGGTCACCATGCCATAATAGTGCAAGCGAGCCGGGCTGCCGTCCAGCCCCCGAATGGCGGCCAGATCGGTGTTGACTACACCGCAACCAGCCAGTCCGGGGGTGATAGTGTGGGTCCAGTTGAGCGTCGAGACGCTCCAATCGAGCGAGGGTATGGGATAAGCGCGCTTGAGCCACGAGATCAGGGCGAACACATCATCCCAACTGGCGATGTGGGTGGAGCCGCCCGCCGAGTAGCTCACGCGATAGATGCGCACCCGGCCCTCGGGCGAATCACTCATCACCGAGCTGCGCGAAGTCCAGTTGTTGGCATAGTTGGATTCGGCCACGAAATGATCGGGGTTCAGGTCCACATAGACCTCGATCTGCCCAGCGCCCGTGACCATATCGGGCGGGATTTCAAAGAAAAAGCTGTCGTTCAACTGGCCGCGGTCGGGCGCGCCCCGCACAGTGATGCGCGCCCCGACGTTATCCGCCGGGTACGGCCCCACCGTGCCGCCCGAGGGGCGCATCACGTAAAAGTTGGCCAGCACATTGGGCACGCTGGCTACATTGGCGCGCACATGGGCGCGGGCGTAGGTGCGTTTGCCCGCGATGAGCGGCACAGAGTTGTCCAAATCCTGGATGCCCTGGGTGATCTCGATGTCGTCAATCCACAGGTCCAAGCCGGGCGTAGAGGTGCGCGTCGGCGTGCGTGTGATGGTCGGCGTGCGCGTGCGGGTAGGTGTGGCCGGCGGCGACCCTGTGGGTGTGATGGTGGGCGTGCGGGTGATAGTCGGCGTGCGCGTGCGGGTAGGCGTCGGCGTGCCATAGACGATCTCGAGCCGCGCGTCGTTCACGTTCTCACGGCTATCGAACTGGCGTTGATTGCAAGTCGCTTCGGCTTCGCTGATGAGCGCCAGCCCATAATTGGCGTGAGTACCTTGATACCAATCGCGCACTAACGTTGTGGCATCCCACGAATACGTCGCGCCGTTTGTCCAGCCGACGCTGGTCGTATCATAAACGGCAGAGTGGCCCGGTTGGTTGTTCCAGGTCACGGTCGTCTCGACCCAGTTGCCAGTGAGGCGGTACAAACCGATATTGAGCGCCGAGTCGGTGGTGTGGTAGCGCAGGTAGAGCCGCAGCGTGGCGCTCTGGATGGCCTGCCCCGCTGGAATGGTTGAGAGGTCAAAACGGATCAGCGCGCGACCCCGGTCGGGGAACTCTTGGCCGGGGCATTCGTTCGAGCCAACGATGAGTGTGGTAGCGTCGTCATAGTTGATATTGGCCAGTAGAGCGTTCACCCAGGCGTCGGCCACCGGATAAAGCACCACGCTAGCGGCGGGGCCGGGCGCGCGCTCGGCGCCCTCCGGCGGCTGGGCTGGCCCCTCGCCCCCAACCGCGCTCAGGCTGGCTACCAGAATCAACATCAGCCCGACGATCACAAGGCGTCCGAAAAGAGAGGTTGCTCTCATGGGTTCGCTCCTTTCCCTTTGCGCCGGCGCAAGCGCGCCAGCGGCCACGCCAGCCAGACCGGCGCCGCACGGAGCGGACTGGGCTGGCCACAGATGCGAGATCAGGCGATTGACCATGCTATCCAAGGGACGCTATCGAGCGACAAGGGACGCTTGAGCGACGCATGGGGTAATGAGGGATTGTGATGCAGAGGCAAAGGCGTGTTAGCGAAGGAGGTTGTATCTAGTCTGATTGTAACATGTGGGTATAGCTATGTCAACGCACCCGCTGAAAGCGTTTTCCGCCATCATTTGACGCTCATCCCCCTCTGATATACCATAGCGACATTGTGCGGCGGCGTCCTCCCCAGGTCAGCAAAGGGGTGCGATATGGATAAGAGCAGCAGACCTGCGGCCTTGATCCCTAGTTGGTTTGTGACGGTGCTCACGCCGCTTTTGGCGGCCATCGCCACGATCACATCGGCCTATTTCGCTTTGGTGGCCACTTCAGCCAAGACGCAGGTAGATGCGCTGAACGTGGCGCTCAAAGAGCAAGAGGTAGCCCTAGAGCAACGCCGCTTGGAGGCCGAGCAACAGGCGCGCAAAGAGGGCATCATCACCACCTATGTACCCAAGCTGGTGAGCGGCGACGAGGCCGAGCGGCGGGCGGCGACGGCGGTGCTGTTCGTGCTCTACCCCAACGAGGCCAAGGATATCCTGGCTCGTGTGGCCGCCTCGGTAGGCGACGAAGCCAAGCCCGCCCTCGAAGCCGTCGTCGTGCAAGCCGAAGCGTTGGCCAGCAGGACCGGCCCCTGGGCTATCGTCGCGGCCAGCGAAGCCACCTTGGAACGCGCCCAAGCCGAGGTCGAGCGTGCCAAAGCGCAGGGGTATTCGCCCACGATGATCTATAAGCAGGACGAGTGGTTCAATGTGGTCGTGGGGAGTTTCCCTACGCAGAACGAGGCGCAACAGGCCCTGGTCGCCATTCGCGCCAAAATCCGCGACAACGCCTTTGTGGTGGATTTGAGCGCCTGGTGCAACGCACCGGTGGGTCGCGGCGCGTATTTCGAATGCCAACCTAAATAACCATCCCGCATACGGTCGGTTGCCGATAAATCTATGATTGGGGAGAGTGTTGATGGCTGCAACATCCAGTTACGTCAAACCACAACGATCGGGAGTGATCCAGTTCGACGACAAGGTCTGCTTGGCCTGCCGCGAGTGCGAGGTAGCTTGCTCGCTCTCGCACGAGGACGAGTGCAACCCCGAGCTTGCGCGCGTCCGCATTGATTTCAACGATTTCGTGCCCGGGTTCCCCGACGCTCGCGTGTGCAAGCAGTGCGATTGGCCTGCTTGCCACTTTGCCTGCGTCGAAAAATGGGGCGACGAGCCGGCGCTCAAAATTGACCCTGCCACCGGCGCACGCTATGTGGACGCCAGCAAATGTCGCGGCTGCGGCGCCTGCGCCAAAGCCTGCCCGCTCACGCCGGAACGCCCCGTGATGGCCTACAAGAATGTGGGGCGCAAGCGCGTCTATTTCAAGTGCGACCTCTGCAAAGATCGCGCCGAGGGGCCGATTTGCGTGCAAGTGTGCCCCGGGCAAGCATTGACTTATATCCCTGCTGAAAAGAGGCGCGGCTGAGATGGCAGAGCTACACGGTTGGACGGGCAAAATCCTGCGAGTGGATCTCTCCACAGGGCGGGTTTCCACAATGGACACGGCTAATTACGTGCCCAAATATCTTGGCGGCATGGGCGTCGCCGCCAAGATTGCCTGGGACGAGCTAAAACCAGGCGTGGGCGCGTTTGATCCTGAGAATATGCTGTTCTTGATGGTTGGGCCGCTCAGCGGCACGTTGGCCTCAGGCGCGGGGCGTGTACTGGTGGCCGGCATCGCGCCACAGCAACGCCCGTCCGTCTTTTCGCGTTCGGGTATGGGCGGCCATTGGGGCGCTGAACTCAAATACGCTGGGTTCGACGGCGTCGTCGTAGTGGGCAAGGCAGAAAAGCCAGTCTATCTCTGGGTGCACGACGGCGAATGCGAAATCCGCGATGCGAGTAAATTATGGGGCACAGGCACCTACGCCACTACCGCCGCCCTGCGCAGCGAACATGGCGACAAGACCCGCATTGCCGCCATCGGCCAGGCGGGCGAGCGACTGGATCGCATTGCTTGCATCCAAACCGAGACGGGCAACGCCGCCGGCCAGGGCGGGTTCGGCGCGGTAATGGGTTCCAAGAATCTCAAGGCCATCGCCGTGCGCGGCACATTAGGTGTGCGTGTGGCCGATCCCAAACGGCTGCTCGATCTATGCCTAACCGCCAGCCGCGAGGGGCAAAGCCCGCAAATGCCTGGCGTCGCCCCGCGACAATGGCGTCCGAACCCTGAAGGTTTGATGTACCGACGACGCAAGTGCGGCTTTTGCATCACGCCGTGCGCCAACGACCTCTTCATGGGCGCACCCGGAGAGGCCAGCCACGGCGTCTATAGCGCCGCCTGGCACTGCTGGGGCTACACCACCACATCGGCGCGGGCGCACACCGAGGCCCGCCAACTCACCGCCGATTACGGCCTCAATGGCTGGGAGATTTCGTATGGCATTATTCCCTGGCTGCAACGCTGCAAACAAGCCGGTTTGATTGATGATATAGACGGCTTGTCTATCCCCGTACCCGACAAGCCCCTGGAGCATCTACACGAAGCGGCCCGTGTCTCTGGCGAGTTTCTGACACACCTGATCGAGATCATCGCCCGGCGCAAGGGCGAATTGGGCGAGGCGCTAGCCGACGGCGTGTGCTACGCCGCCGACAAGCTGTTTGGCGGCAAGGGCAAGCCGCTGGCCGAGCGCATCTATCCCCGTCTATTCGGCCAGACCAACCACTGGAACGCCCACTGGGGCACGGGCGGATCCTGCTGGTTCCCCTTCTGGCTAACGCCCGTGTTGCAATGGTGTGTGGATAGCCGCGACCCGGCCAGCGATTCGACTCACCAATACACCGAGCACGTGTTGCGCTATGTGCCCATCCACGGGCCGAACAAGGGGCCATTGACGTTGGAAGAGGCGAAACTGGTCTGTCAAAAGGTCTATGGCATTGCTGATGCTTGCGACTCGACCATCGCCTACGAGCAGCCCGAGACCAAAGCGATTCCGGCGATCTTCCACCATCATCGCGGCATGATCGTCGAGTCGCTGGTGTTGTGCGACCGCGAACATACCCGCGTGTTCAGCATGGAAACGTCCGACCACGCGGCTGATACGGCGATCATGTCCAAGCTCTTTTCCGCTACTACTGGCTGCGAGACCAGCGAGCGCGAGCTGGACATGGCTGGCGAGCGGGTGTTCAATCTTTTGAGGGCGATTGACATTCGCAATTATGGTCGCAGCCGCAAGGACGATTGGGCTGTGGCCCAAAGCTTGACTTTCCCCACTTTCACCGACGGCATCGTGCTCGACCTGGGGCAGTTCGAGCCGATGCTCAACCGCTACTACGAGCTGCGCGGCTGGAACCCGACCAACGCTTACCCCACCCGCGCCAAACTAGAAGAGCTGGGGCTGACGGAAGTGGCCGATGCGCTACAGAGCATCGGCAAGCTAGGCTGACAATACAAATTCAGGGGCGCCCGCAAAGGCGCCCCTGCCCATCTATCAGAGGAGGCAGTCCGTGCCCGATTCATTCGGTCACACCGGCAAAATCCTGCGGGTGGATCTCTCCACTGGGCAGGTTTCCACCATGGACACGTCGAGCTATACGCCCAAGTACCTTGGCGGCCTGGGCGTCGCCGCCAAGATCGCCTGGGATGAGCTGAAACCAGGCGTCGGCGCGCTCGATCCTGAGAACATGCTGTTTTTGATGGTCGGCCCGCTCACTGGCACGCTGGCCTCGGGCGCGGGGCGGGTAGAGGTGCTCGGCATCGCGCCGCAGCAATATCCCTCTGTGTTTTCCCGCTCGGGCATGGGCGGCCATTGGGGCGCTGAACTCAAATACGCCGGGTTCGACGGCGCCGTTGTGGTAGGCGCAGCGGAAAAGCCGGTCTATCTTTGGGTGCACGATGGCGAGTGCGAAATCCGCGACGCCAGCAAATTGTGGGGGACAGGAACTTATGCTACCACCGCTGCCCTGCGCGCCGAACACGGCCCGCGCACGCGCGTGGTCTCGTGCGGGCCAGCGGGCGAGAACCTCTGCCGCACAGCAGTCATCCAGACCGAGACGGGCAACGCCGCCGGCCAAGGCGGCTATGGCGCGGTGATGGGCTCGAAAAAGCTCAAGGCCATCGCCGTGCAGGGATCGGGCGGCGTGCGCATCGCCCAGCCGCAGCGCTTCCTCGATCTGTGCCTGAAAGCCAGCCGCGAGGGCCAGGAGCCAGGCGATCTGAAGATCGAACCCAAGGCGGGCGCGAATTTCCGCACGCGCAAGTGCGGCTTTTGTATGACGCCCTGTGTCCATCGCATCTACATGAACGTGCCCGGCGAGGGTACCACGGGGAGCTATACCACTGCCTTGCAATGTTGGAGCTATGACGCCTCGCTCGAGGCGCGCGTGGAGGGGGCGGCCATATCGAGCGATTATGGCATCAACGCGTGGGAAGTGAGCTATGGCGTCATCCCCTGGCTGCAACTGTGCAAGCAGCACGGCTTGATTGACGCCATAGACGGCATCCCCATCCCCACGCCCGACAAACCCATCGGCTATCTGAAAGATGTGGCGCCTGTCTCGGGCGAATTCATCACCACATTGGTTCGCAAAATGACTTTTCGCGAGGGTGAATTAGGCGACGCCCTAGCCGACGGCGCTTGCTACGCCGCCGATGTGCTCTTTGGCGGACGCGGCAAACCCCTGCTCGACCGTATCTATCCCCGCCATTGCGGCCAGACGGAGCATTGGGGCGGCCATTGGGGGCCAGGCGGCACGGTCTATTACCCTTGGTGGCTGCCAGCTATCCTGCAATGGTGCGTGGATACCCGCGATCCAGCCAATGACTCTACCCACCAGTGGACGGAGCACGTCCAATTCTACCTGCCGATCAGCGGACCGCGCCGAGGGCCGTTCCCGATGGAAAAAGCCAAGGCGGTGTGCGCCAAGGTGTACGGCAACGCCGATGTCCCCGATCCAGCCTATGAATACGACCCGCCCGAGTTGAAAGCCATCCCCGCCATTTGGCATCACAACCGAGGGATGATTATTGACTCGCTGGTGCTGTGCGACTATGAGAACACCCGCGTGTTCTCTACCTTGAGCGAGGACGGCGCCGCTGACACGGCGCAAATGTCCAAGCTCTACTCCGCTGCGACGGGCGCTGAGATCAGTGAGGCCGAGATGGATCTCGCCGGCGAGCGCATTTTTAACTTGTTGCGAGCGATTGACATCCGCAACCACGCCCGCGACCGCGCAGTGGACGAATCCACCCTCGACGGCTTTATGTATCCGGGCAAAGACGATGATATGGCGCCCGATCGAGCCGGGTTGGTGCGGTTGCTCGACAAATACTATGAGCTGCGCGGCTGGAACCTGGCTAATGGGTGGCCCACGCGCGCCAAGCTAGAAGCGTTGGGGTTGGGCGATGTGGCGGGTGAACTGGCAAGAATCAACAAGCTGGGTTGAGCGATAACGAACTGAGCGCATCGAGACAAGGAGGCGATCATGTTCGACCTGTTGTTGCGCGGCGGTTCGGTGGTGGATGGCCTCGGCGCGCCGCCCTATCGCGCCGATGTCGGCGTCAAAGGTGGGCGCATTGCTGCCTTGGGCGACCTGGCCCACGTCGAGGCAGATCGAACGCTCGACTGTTCGGGCCGATACGTCTCGCCAGGGTGGGTGGACATTCACAGCCATGCCGATTGGTCGGTGCTCGACCATCCCGTCGGCATGAACCTCTTGATCCAAGGATGCACGCTCACTGTGGCAGGCAATTGCGGCTTTTCCACTGCGCCGGTGGTGGACCGCGCCAGCGAGATGCTGCGCGACGGCACGTTGAGCAGCTTTGATGTGGCCACGCAACGCGAGATGGCTCGCCGCTATCCCCACGAGACCTGGGGCATGGCCGATTGGCTCAACGAGATAGAGAAAGCGCAGCCGGGCGTCAACTATGTGCAACTGGTCGGGCACAACGCCCTGCGCCGCTGTGTGATGGGCCACGATCCCCGCCCGGCCAGCGATGATGAAATCGCCCGCATGATCGCCTTGCTAGAACCTGCCCTCGAACAGGGGGCTTTCGGCCTATCATCAGGGCTGGTGTTCATCCCCGGTTGTTGGGCCGAAACGCGCGAGCTGATCGCCCTCGGCCAGGTCGCGGCGCGGCGTCACGGCCTCTATACCTCTCACATTCGCGGCGAGCGCGAAACCAACATCGAGGCGACTCAGGAGTTCATCGAAATCGCCGAGAAATCGGGTATGCGAGCGCACATGTCGCACATGCAGAGCAAGTACCCGGTATATGGCAATAACGTGATGAAAATGGAGATGTTGGAACAAGCGTTGCATCGCGGCGTAGATGTCTCAGCGGATAGCGAAGCCTTCCCCAATGGCGGCGCCACGCCCGCATCATTCCTGCAAATCTACCACTACACCACCGACCAATTGCGCGCCCGCCTGGCCTCGCCCGAGGGCCGCGCCGAGATCAAGCGCCGGATGCGCACCATTCACCCCTGGCATCCGCAGGGGCGCTTTGGGCCGGGTGGCGTGCCCTTCCGGCGCGCATGGGATCGTGTGATGATCTACGATTGCCCACATGATCGTAGCCTAGAGGGCAAAACGGTGGCCGCCGTCGCCGCCGAGCGGGGCGTCGAGTTCGAGGAGGCGCTGTTCGACCTGGCGCTGGCCGAAGATTGTCGTGGGCCGCGCTTTATCCACGACTATATCGAGGACGACCACTACCGCACGGCCACGTGGGAACGTTGCATTTTCCCCAGCATAGATACGGGCCTCTATGACCCGGCGCAGCATTTCAGCGAATTGGATCTGCGCTACTGGCGCGACACGGGCTACCCTGGTACGATTGGTCTAGCGCCTCGAGTACTGGGCCAGTTCGTGCGCCAGGAAAAGCTGCTGACTGTTGAAGAGGCAATCCGCAAGATGACGTCGTTTGCCATGCAACGATTGGGCGTTGCGGATCGCGGCGTTATCCGCGCCGGCCTATGGGCCGACCTAACGGTGTTCGACCCGCAAACCATTGCGCTACGCAGCCCCAACCCCGACCCGAGCCGCGTGGAGACATTCTATCCTGTCGGCATTGATTATGTCATCGTCAATGGTCAGATCGCGATGGAAGGCCATCGCTACACGGGCGCGCGCGCCGGCCACGTTTTGCGCAAGGCCGCATAGACGCGTACAGAAAGGTATCGAGTTGACTCATATGTCGCTTCCAATATTCGACCATGAAGCCCTTCCCGTCGGCAAAACCCCAGCCGACCAGCAGCGTAACTCCGCGCTGCTGAGCGAGTACGAATACGACAAGTACGTGATGTCGCTCACCGGCTATACCGGCCAAGATTTGCAGCGCATCGCGTTCGTGCGTTGGCAAGACGCAATCCGCGTGCGTGTAGGGCCGCGCGGCAACTACAAGGCTGGCATGGCGCAGATGGCCGATGGTCGTCTGATCGCCGCCGTTTGTCGCGACAACGCCCGCCCCGATCCGACGCAGCGCTATTTCGACATCTTTTTGTACGAATCCACGGACTTGGGCCTGTCGTGGCGAGCGATGGAGCACACGCCCTTGTTGGGCAAAGAACCCAGTCTCACCGCCTTGCCCGACGGCGCGCTGTTGTTCACCGCGCAAAACGGCTATTTCGGGCCTGGAGCTACCAACGACTCAATTTATATGGCGCGCTCGGAGGATGGCGGCCACACCTGGCAGATAGTTAACCATCCAGGCAACGATTACCCACGCAATGTGATCATCGAACGTGATGGATCGCTCACGATGGTGCGCGCTTGGCAGAATGATTGGACGGGGCGCGGCGGGGGCAGCCCGCACCTGGAAGTGGCGCGCTCCACCGACGGGGGACGCACCTGGCGTGCGTCTATTGGGCGCATCCCTTGGGATTATTCGGCCTTTGGCGAGATTTCGACCATTCGCCTGCGCGACGGCCGCTTGCTCGCTGCGTTGCGCCGCCAGATGCCCGACACCGAGGGCGAGGGCTTTGAGGATACAGTGCTGACCGAGTCGCTCGACGACGGCCAGACCTGGAGCGCTCCATGGCGAATGAGCCAGACCGCCGAAGTCCACACGTACCTCGTCGAACTGGGCGATGGCCGTCTGCTCGCCACCTACTCGAACTATCATCTGCCCTGGGGTATCTGCGCCATGCTCAGCGCCGACGGCGGCAGGACGTGGGATCACGATCATACCATCCAATTGGCCCTCTCGGCGTCGTACTCGGTAGGCTGGCCGGTAACGCTGCAACTGACCGACGGCAGTTTCATCACCTCCTATGCCGCGACAACTTATATCGAGCAAGCGCCCGGCCATGTCACCTGTGAGACGGTGCGCTGGCGATTGCCGGAATAGGCGTCATGATCGAGTCCATCGCTGCCATCCGCCATCCCGACCCGCGCTATCACGCCGACTTCCCGGCCCTCGCTGTAGCCGCTAACGGCGATGCATTACTACTCGTCCGCCGCTGCGGGCCGTGGGCGCGCGAAGCCACCTTTGGGCATGGCCGCCCGCTCACCTTTTTCGAGACCGACGCCGAGATGGCGCTGTATCGTTCCACCGACGGCGGAAAATCCTGGGCCGAGGAGAGCGCGCTCTATCGCGGTATGGCGTTCGACCCCATGCTCTGCGCGCTGAACGATGGGCGGCTCATCGCGGGGTTGATCTTGGGCGAGGCAGGATGTAGCCGAGATCGAGACAAGCTACACGGTGTACTGCACCGCCATATCCCCCAGCTCGACACGGTCATCTCGGTGCGCGGCGTCGGCTTGTGGATTTCGGACGACAATGGCCGCACCTGGCGGGCTGGGTCCGAAATCTCGGTCGCGGGGTGGGAGGCGCTCTACAATCTGCGCTCACCCGTGCAATTGGCCGATGATACACTCTTGATGCCGCTCACATTCGGCTATCCATGGCGCAGCCGCTATGTGGGACTGTTTCGCTCCTGGGATGGGGGAACGAGCTGGGGCGATCCATCTTATGTGGCCGAGGCCCCCGCCGGCCGGGCGCACTATGGCGCCGGCGTCGGCTATTGGCAGCCGGCGCTGGCCTGCCTGCCGACGGGAGAACTGCTCTGCATCTGTGCGCTCGACGACCGTTCGGGCGCGCAAACCCATTCCAGCGGCGCTTCGCCTGCGCCCGCATCGCTGATGCGCACCTACAGCCAGGATTCAGGTTTTACCTGGAGCGAGCCGCAACCTATCCGCTTGGAAGGCGATTACCCTCACCTGCGTCTCTTGGCCGATGGCCGCCTGCTACTGACTCATTGCCAACGCCGCGCCGATGGCGGGGCTGTAGTAGCCCACGTCAGCGAGGATGGAGGCCTGGCCTGGCGTCAGGTCGAAACGTTGAACCAGGCCGCCGACTGTATCTACCACTATCCCCATACCGCTATCCTACCCGACGGCGCTGCGCTCACGGCGTTCATGGTCACGCCGCCCGATGGAGTGCGCTACGTTGGTATAGTGCGCTATCAGTTAGATTAGAGACCGCTAGTAGTTGCAGCCGGGCGCGTGCTCTCAGCCCATCCACCATTGGACCTGCCACGAGCCAGCAGCAGTGGGTTGCGCGGCGACAATCATCTGCGGATCGCGATGTAACGCACACACCCATCAAAAGCCGGCGCCGGCCCAAATCGCCTGTCTGCGCTATAATCAGGCATCACTTGATGCTCAAATCAAACGAAAGGAACCCATGAAGACAGATTTCGAGCGCGAACGTCGCTGGTGGGACGCTAAAGCGACCCGTGAGGAGCAGGATCTAGCGGACGAGATCGTCAATCGCGCACTGCGGTGGCGCGAGATCGAGCGCCGACTGAATGGCATCCGCACGATCCTGGAAGTCGGCGCGGCTACAGGGGCCTTTTCCATCCTCCTCGCCCGACGCGGCTATGAGGTGACGCACGTGGACTTTTCGCCCGCTATGCTCGATCTGGCCAGGCAAAAGGCGGCGGAGCTAGGAAATATTCGTTTTGTCGAGGCGAACGCGGTTGATCTCTCGCAGTTCGCAGATCGCTCGTTCGATCTGGTGCTCAATATGGACGGCGCTATCTCGTTCTGCGGCTCGGAGGCCGAGCGCGCCCTGTTCGAGAGCTGCCGCGTAGCACGCAAGACGTTGATCGTAACCGTTTCACATCGCGCCTGCATGATCCCGGTGTGGGCGCAGGCCAGCCTGCTCACTATCGGGCGGATCGCCCCTGCCGTGGAAGCGATGGTCTCGCGCGGCGCGTGGCATCAAGACGAGTATGCCGATAGACCCACCCGCACCTAGGGCACGCCGCTCGCTTACCTGGGCGCGTTGCACGCCTTTTTGCCCGGCGAGTTGCGCGACCTACTGGCTCAAGCTGGGATGCGCGTGTTGCTCTGCCACGGCCTGGGAACGCTGGCGCAACTGGTCGGGCGCGAGGCCGTCGAGCGGGCCGCCCAAGATCCAGCGGTGTTCGAGCAGTTCCTCGACCTGTGCGAACACTACGACGCCGATATCGCGCCCGATGGCCCAGGCACGCGCCAGCGGGCAGGGCTGATCGCCGTGGCGCAGCGCGCTTGACGATGAGCGTCTTCTCGACTAACCTACGCTCAATCCTGTTCATCACATGATCCTCGCAAGGAGGTATGTCATGCCAACATCCCGCGAGCGTGTGCTGATGGCCGTCGAACACCGCGAACCCGACCGCGTCCCCATTGATCTGGGCGCACACCGTTCTTCGGGCATCATGGCCATTGCCTACAACAAGCTCAAGAAACACCTGGGCATCACCAGCGGCGATATCTATGTTTATGATTTCGTGCAGCAATTGGCCATCATCGAACCAGAAGTGCTCGACCGTTTCGGCGTGGATACCGTCGAGTTGGGGCGCGGATTCAGCCTAAAGCCGGAGGATTGGCGCGATTGGGTGTTGCCCGACGGTACACCCTGCAAGATTCCTTCATTCATCAACCCCATCAAGGTCGGCAATGATTGGCGCATCTACCACGACGACGGCACGTTGATCGCCATCCAAAAAGAGGGTTGCCTCTACTTTGAGCAGACCTGCTTCCCCATGATGGGCAGCGACGACCAAGAGTTCCGCGATCTGGATACGCCAATGGAAAAGGTGATGTGGTCGGCGCTACGCTCGCCCGCGGCGTTGCCTAGCGAGGATCCGGTGCAAATGAAGGCGTTCGTCGAGGGGGCCAAGGCGTTGCGCGCCTCCACCGATCGCGCCATTGTGGGCTTGTTCGGCGGCAACCTGTTCGAGATCGGCCAGTTCCTGTTCCGCAACGACAACTATTTTCTGATGATGGCGGCGGAGCCGCAGCGCGTCCACCGCTTTCTGGATCGCTTGGTCGAGATGCACCTGGCCAGCCTGGAGCGCTATCTGGGCGCGGTAGGACCATACATTGATATTATCAACTTTGGCGACGATTTAGGGATGCAGACCGGGCCGCAAATCTCGCCGCGCATGTACAAAGAATTCTTCCAACCTCGCGAAAAGATCATGTGGCAGGCCGCCAAAAAGTTGGCCAACGTCAAAGTGATGCTGCACAGTTGCGGCGGCATCTACCCGCTGATCCCCGGCTTGATCGAAGCGGGACTAGACATCGTTCAGCCGGTGCAGACCACTTGCGCCGATATGGAGCCGGAAAAGCTCAAGCGTGAGTTCGGGCGCGATTTGTGCTTTTGGGGCGGCGGCTGCGACACGCGCGAAGTATTGCCCCACGGCTCGCCTGCGCAGGTCGCTGAGGATGTGCGCCAGCGCGTGAGCGTGTTCGCGCCGGGCGGCGGCTTTGTGTTCCAACAGATTCACAATGTCATGGCCGACGTGCCGCCCGAGAATATCGTCGCCATGCTCGATGCGGTGAACGGCTGAGCTTCCAGCCCGTTATGTTTGACAAGCACGCCCGGTTGATGTATGGTGTATTCTACTGACGAAGCGGGGTTCGCGAAAGTACGCCGCGAACCCCGCTTTATTGCGAATCTGACGTTTGGCAGCGAAACTGACACGAGAGCGAACACACATGACCCCCGAAAGCTATCAGAGCACGCTCAATCACGTCAACACCTACTCCAAGCCCTCGGAACTCAAGATCACGGATATGCGCGTGGCCACCATCGTCGGCGCGCCGATGCGCTGCCCGATGATCAAGATCACCACCAACCAGGGATTGGTAGGCTATGGCGAGGTGCGCGACTGGGCTTCCAAGCGCTATGCGCTCTTGCTCAAGAGCCGCATCTTGGGCGAGAATCCCTGCAACATTGACAAGATTTTCCGCCGCATCAAGCAGTTCGGCCATCACGCCCGGCAAGCGGGCGGCGTCTGCGCCATCGAAGTGGCATTGTGGGACCTGGCAGGCAAAGCCTACGGCGTGCCCATCTACCAGATGCTCGGCGGCAAGTTCCGCGACAAGATTCGCGTCTATTGCGATACCGATGTCGAGGGCAAGCCCAGCGGCACCAAGATGGGCGAAGCGCTGAAAAAGCGTATGGAAAAAGGGTTCACCTTCCTCAAAATGGATGTGGGCATTGGCCTGCTGCGCGATGTGCCCGGCGCGCTGTCGGCCCCGTTGGGATTCCTAGAGCAGATGGCCAGCACGTGGCGTCGACCCAGCGCCGACTTGCCAGCTGAGGAGCGTCGGTATCTGGCCAATCGCGCTTACGATATGCAGAATATCGCCCACCCCTTCACCGGCATTCATGTGACCGAAAAAGGCTTGGATTATCTCGAGCAGTACGTCGCCGAAGTACGCGCCGTCATCGGCTACGAAGTGCCGCTGGCCACCGACCATTTCGGGCACATCGGTCTGCAAGATTGCATCAAAATCGCCCAGCGCCTGGACAAGTTCAACCTGGCCTGGTACGAGGATATGATCCCCTGGCAGATGACCGATCAATATGTGGCATTGTCAAACTCGTGCACCACGCCCATCTGCACCGGCGAAGACATCTATCTCAAAGAGAACTTTAAGCCCTTGCTCGAAGCAGGCGGCGTCTCGGTGATCCACCCCGATCTGCTGACTTCGGGCGGCATCTATGAGAACAAAAAGATTGGCGATATGGCGCAGGATTACGGCGTAGCGATGGCCATCCACATGGCCGAAACGCCCATCGCTTGCATGGCCGCCGTCCACAGCGCCGCCGCCACCGAGAATTTCCTGGCGCTCGAAAACCACTCCATTGACATCCCTTGGTGGAACGAGATCGCCATCGGCCTGCCCAACCCAATCATCCAGAACGGCTATATTGCCGTGCCCGACAAGCCGGGCCTGGGCATCGAGGGCTTAAACGACGACGTTATCGCCCAGCATCTCGATCCTAACGATCCAGGGCTATGGGAACCCCCCGACATGTGGGCCGCCGACTATATCGCCCACGACCGGTTGTGGAGCTAGTTTTCAGTTCGCAGTTGTCAGTCATCAGTTTTCAGCCGTCGGGATAGCCCCGACGGCTGATCGCTTTTTGCTGACAACTGACCACTGAAAACTGCCTCACGGCATCACGGGTCGCTCTTCTGTCCAGACAATCCATTTGCCGCTTTCGCCATAGGCGATGCCTTTCTTGAGCACCTCCAACCCGCCTTGTTCGACGTAGGCATGCCCCAAGCCCAATATGTCGGGCGCGGGCAGGGCGGCCAGTTTCTTCAGGCTCTTGAGCACATCCTCTCGGCTGAACCCCTCGCTGCCGCACCACCCCAAACCGCCGTCGAGTTGGATCAGGTCGCCGGTAAAGAGGCATTGCGCGCCATCCACCGTCAAGCGAAAGCTGGCGCAGCCGGGCGTATGGCCGGGCGTCAATAAAACCTGGGGGCGAAACTCGCCCAGATCGAGCACGCCGTCGCGCTCGAAAATTACGTCGGCATCCTCTTTGGAATCGAGGTGCTTGGCAGTGTACGCCGAGCAGGTCGTCAGCGCCCCCTGTCCCTCGAACTCGGTGAGGCCGCGAGCGTGGTCGCCGTGGCCGTGGGTGACGAGCACATGCGAGATGGGCAGGTTAGCGAAGCCGTAACGTTCCATCGCGGCCCGCGCCAACGGCCACAGCGCGCCGCTGCCGGCGTCTATGGCGATGGCGGCCCGCTCGCCTCGCACGAGATACACGTGGCAATCGGTGAACTTGTGTCCGGCGCCCGGGGGCGCCTGGCCAATGACGTAGAGGTGGTCAAGCAATTGTTGCATAAAATAACGCGGATAGAGCATCGTGACCTCCTAATTACCAAGCGTATTCTGTGCGCTCCAATACCGTCTCGCGGAGCGCTGGCGAGAGATTGCGCCAATACTCGGAATAACCGCCGATGCGCACAATCAGATCGCCGTATTGTTCCGGGTCGGCTATCGCCCGACGTAGCGTCTCCTGATCCACCACCGTGATCTGCATCTGCAACCCGCCGAGCGCGAAATAGGAACGAATTAGATCCTTGAGCCGGTCTCGATTCTCACCTACGAACATCGCGGGCGCAAAACGAAAATTGGTCACCAATGTGCCTGGGGCCAGGCGCTGCGGCAAGCTGGCGACCGAACGAATCAACGCGGTGGGGCCGCGCCGGTCGCGGCCGGCCACGGCGCCGATGGAATCGGCAATCGGCTCGCCCGCCAATCGGCCATCGGGCGTGGCCATCACGGCTTCCCCCGCCTCAGCATAAGTAACGAACATCAGGCAAGAGGGCAGAAAACGCCCGCCGCGCCAGGGCGCATAGCGGCGCAACTCGCCGAACACCAGGCGCGCTGTACGTTGGGCCAATTCATCGGCTGCCGCATCGTCGTTGCCATAGCGCGGGCAACGCTGCAACCGCTGGCGTAGCGCCTCATGGCCCACATAATTATCCTCCAACGCCTGTTCGAGCTGTGCGCCGGTGATCTCTTTCTTGTCGAACACCACCTCGCGGATCGCAGCCAACGAATCGGCCACGTTGCCCAATCCGCCGACGTTGATAATGCTCCAATTGTAGCGCGCGCCGCCGGCGTTGTACTCGACGCCGGCATCTAGACAGTCATCCACCAACAAAGTGCGGATCGGTTGGGGCTGATAGCGTGCATGTAACTCTTGGGCCTCGCTCACCTGACGCGTCAGGCGCGCTATGGCCGCGCGAACATCCTCGGCAAAAGCAGCCCATAACGCCTCGAAATCGCACGCTTTGGCGAGATGAGCGCGCAGCGTCTGGCTGAGCGCCAACGGCAAGTTGATACCGCCATCGAGCGAACCGACATTGGAACAGCCATGCACCATCAGCTCGGTGCAACCGCCAAAGGCGAATTTGTCCATATCGGCAGGCGCAACGTTGAGATGCGCTTGCCGAATCGCTTCATAATACAACGATTCGTTATAGAGCGCGGGCACACCGCTACCGGCGCCGATGGTATCTAGCGCTGCATCAAGCACTGCGTCGGGAGTGTTGGCCGCCAAGCGCAGAGCCAGGCTGGGGCGTCGCCGCCCCCGTGAGGCCTCGATACAGGCCAATGTCAGGTGGTTGGCCAGATTTTCGCCCTCTATCGCACTGCCGCCAATGGCCACATTCCAACCATTGTTGGCATCCACATTCGCCCATATTTGCCCAACCAAGCGCACTCCCTCTTCGTGAGACAAACGACCAGCGGCAAGGTCAGTCTCATAGAGCGCGCCGAGATCCTGGTCGAACCGCCCCAAGTTGTCGGTTCCATCGAGATAGTAGAGAAAATTGACAGCAACCAGACCCTCGTAGAAATCGCGAGCGGGTTGCCAGGGCGCCCGCGCCAACGCTTGAACCAGACGTTCCCAGACGATATAAAGAGACGGGTCATCGGGTGGACGCGAGGAGAGCGCGGCCAAGCAACGCTCATGGGCAGCGCGTATGCCCAGCAATATATCTCGCATCGCTTCATAGAAGGCAACGCGCCCTTGTAGCCCCCGATTGCGCGCATTACTCAAATAGCGCGCTACTCGCTCCTCATAGGCGCTCAATCCATCCCGAACCACGCGGCCATAGTTCAGGATCGAATGCGTGTAATTGGCCCCGCCCAGGCGAATATCAGCGTCAATGCTCGCCCCCACCTGCGGATAGTCGCCCAAATGGTCGAGCAGCGCCGCATAGACGGTTCGCGTCGGCGCAGACCCCTGGCAAGCTCGGCTCTGCAAATCACTACGGTTTACCACCAGTGAATGAGAGTAGCTGAACGATATGGCGCTGCCCTGCTGATACCAGGAAAAGGCCCCCGCCGGATAGAGCGCCTCGCCTGCCCACACTGGCAGACGGGCTTGCTCTAGTTGGCGGCGCAGACCGCGCGCCATCCGCGTCAACGGCGGCGCGGACGGGCATTCCATGAACCCAGCCGCGAGATATTCACCCTGCGCGACAAGTTGAGTAACCAAACTATGGTCACATTCCTCGAGGCATGGCCTGGTCTCGGTCTGCATCCACATGTCGGCCGCTCCCCAATCTGTATTGCGTTTCCCATTTGCTAGTATATCGGATGCACAAATGATCCGCAATGCTCAGCAGTAAGGGAAAAGAATCACAACTAGCTCCAGACCTCGCCAGCTCTAGGAATTTTCTAACACTTGCGCATTCATGGCCAGCGGCTATAATACGGCCATACTAGGGACGTTAATGCTAGAAGGAAACGAATGACGAACCTCTTTGAACCCATCACCCTCGGCGGTTTAGCATTGCGCAACCGCTTGATGCGCTCTCCCACTGCCGAGCGCGTGGCAGACCCCACCACCGGCGCGCCCTCTCCCAAGCAACGCGCCATCTATGAAGCGTTGGCGCGCGGCGGTATCGGGCTGATCGTCACCGGTCACGCTTATGTCGCTCGCAGCGGCAAGGCGCATCCCGAAATGGCCTCGATTGAGAGCGATGACTTGATTCCCGCCTGGCGCGAAACGGTGCGCCCGGCGCAAGAATTGGGGGCGCGCGTCATCATGCAGGTCAATTTCGGCGGGTCGAGCTGCGACCCCGCTGTGACGCCTCACCCTATTTCACCATCGGGCGTCGTCACTAACCCCCAAGTCACCCCCCGCGCCATGGCTGAGGATGAGATCGCCCAAGTGATCACAGCGTTCGGCCAGGCGGCGCGGCGCGCCCGCGAGGCGGGGCTGGATGGCGTGCAGATCCACGGGGCGCACGGCTATCTTGTTACCCAGTTTCTCTCGTCGGGGTTGAACCAACGCGATGATGCTTGGGGCGGCTCGCCCGAAAAGCGGCTCGCGTTCTTGCGCCAAGTTGTGGCTGCTATGCAGAACGCAGCGGGGGCCGACTATCCCATCTGGATCAAGCTGGGTGTCTCGGGCGCAGCGCAGCACGGTTTGACGCTGCCTGAAGGCGCGACGGTCGCGGCGGCGTGCGCTCAAATGGACATTGCGGCCATTGAGATCTCACACGCTATGGGCGAGCCGGAAGAACGCGACACATCGTTCGAAGCGCCCTACTTGCCGTTGGCTCACGCCGTACGCCAAGTCGTCGGCCCCGATTATCCCCTGGCGCTGGTTAACGGGTTCCGCACACGGCCGGCAATGGAATCGGTGTTGGCCAGCGGCGCGGCGCAGATCATCAGTTTGTGTCGGCCGTTGATCCTCGAGCCCGATCTGCCCAACAAACTGCGCGACAACCCCACCTACGAACCCGCCTGTGTACGCTGCGGTCGTTGCTGGCCAGACGCCCCAGGCAAAGGGTCTGCTTGTTACAACCCCAAATTCGCCAAAGGGAAAAGATGATTAAGCTGCGTCTGAACCAACTGCCCGACGTGCGCGAAGGACACTTTCTCAAAGGGCTGATTCCAGGCGAATACCTCTGTAGAGGCGCAATGTCCTACAAAGCGCCCAATGCGCGCACACATACCAACGATGGGCCAGGCGGCAAAGATTGGCATGTACATGATGATGATTGCGAGGTGTTCGTCATCTTGCAGGGCAAAGCGATCATGGAGCTGAACGGTGAAAAGCACCCCTTAGTTACAGGTGACGTGTTCATCGTCGAGCCGGGCGAGGAACATCACCTCGTCTCCGACGCTGAGGATCCCTGCATCAACCTGTGGCTGCACGCTGGTCCCGAACGCCATCCCGATCAGGCCAGAGTCGCGCCCCAATAGCGTTGGCAAGCTTGACAAAACGTTTTTTGCGTGCTAAGGTATAGTTGTGTGTTATCAGGCTTCTAACCTGGTCATCTCAGTATCCTTTTTTACTGGTTTTTTCATCATTAGACTGCTCACGCGTTAAAATCTACCTTGCCATCTCTTTACAAAGGTTATCCACGGTATACACCGGATATGTATAGAATGCACAAGGAGGGTAGTTCATGACAGCAGCGGTCACACAGCAAGGAGGCGCCGGCATCTATGGCGCCATAGGCCGTCTCGTGCGCCGGTCGCCCAGCCAGGTCCGCGAGGCCACCTGGGGCTTGATCCTCGTCTCGCCCTGGATACTCGGCTTGATCATTTTTACGCTGGGCCCAATTCTGGTTTCGTTCTACTGGGGGTTCACCGAGTATGATATCCTCGGCAAGCCCAAGTGGGTCGGCATTGACAATTATGTTAATGCGTTTGGCCTCCAGAAAGTCTTGCCCGGATTTTCACACCTCAAGGGCGATCGCCAATTCTATCGCGCCATCTGGAACACCCTGGTCTATTCAGGTATTACGGTACCTATCGGCACGGTCAGTTCATTGCTGCTGGCCATGCTACTCAATCAAAAGCTCCGTGGCACTTATCTATATCGCACGATCTTTTTCATGCCACACCTCATTCCTAGTATCGCTGTTGTTATGCTTTGGAAGTATCTATTGCACCCGCGAGTAGGCATCATCAACAGTGTATTGGCCCATATTGGCATCCAAGGGCCTGGATGGCTGCAAGACCCCAAGTCGGCAATGGCGGGTGTGGTGATCATCGGCTTGTGGGGGTCCATTGGCGGCAACCGTATGTTGATCTTCCTCGCTGGCCTCCAAGGTGTGCCTCAGGAGCTATATGAAGCCGCCGACCTAGATGGGGCCAACGGCTGGAGCCGCTTCTGGAATGTCACTTTTCCGATGATCTCTCCCACAGTGCTGTTTAACCTCATCCTGGGTGTCATCGGCGCACTTCAGGTCTTCACCGTCGCATTCGC
>CAZYPJ010000012.1:0-14556 GCA_964649365.1 uncultured Anaerolineales bacterium
CAAGGGCGATGTTCAGGCAGCTATTTGGCTTGCCAGTCGTCGCAGGTCATCTCTGCGGGGCAACGCGGGCACTGACGCTTGACCCCTTCTTGAGATAGCAGCCGGACGTTGACGTTCGCGGGCACACTCTTGGCGCAATAGCCGTACCCTTCGACCATCATATAGAACCGGCACTCGGGGCAGCGCTTTCCTCCGGCGCTTTTACGACCACCAAACAGCCTCATGATACGCTCTCCTTATCGCAAGATATTCATCACGCGCTAGCGACCTTTTCAGTCTGGCAACTATACAAGTCGAAAGTATAGACCGATTGGATTTTTTCGTCAAATGCTTTGTCTTATGCAAACTGCCCAAATGCCTCAAGCGCGGGCAGGCGTTCCCACTCTGACATTGAGGAGCTAATCATGCAGGCACAGGCGGCGGTGTTGCGCGCATTCGAGCAACCTCTGAGCATTGAGGCCGTGGATATTTCTCCTCTGGAGCCGGGACAAGCGCTAGTCGAGATCGAAGTTGCCGGCGTCTGCGGCTCTGATGTACACATGTGGCGGGGCAACGATCCGCGCACGCCGTTGCCGATGATCTTGGGCCATGAGGGCGTGGGCCGTGTAGTGGATATACACGGAGAAAAATGCGACATCCACGGCCAACGTTTGGCGGCGGGAGACCGCGTGTTGTGGGAGCGCGGCGTCACTTGCGGACAATGTTACTATTGCGCAGCACTCCAGCAGCCCGAATTGTGCCCGCAACGATGGGCGTATGGCATTCATCGCTCCCTAGCTACGCCGCCCCATCTGAACGGCTGCTACGCCACACACCTGATCCTCGATGCGCACACTCCACTGTTCGCGCTGGAGGAACAAGATAACCCTACTTTGTTTGTGGCTGCCTCGTGTTCGGGGGCCACAGCGGCGCACGGGTTTGATCTGAACCCAGTGCAGGTCGGCGATACAGTGGTGATATTTGGCCCAGGGCCGTTGGGCGCATTCTCGGTGGCGCTGGCGCGCGCTGGCGGGGCAGAGCACATCGTCATCATCGGCGGCACACCAAGCCGTTTGGAGCTGTGCCGGACGTTAGGCGCTACTGTTACCCTTGATCGCCAGGAAACCAACGCCGAGGAGCGTTTGCAGATTATCCACGACCTGACGCACGGGCGCGGCGCAGACTTGATTGTAGAAGCCAGCGGCAGCAAAAGCGCCATAGCGGAAGGGCTGAGCCTGGCGCGCCCCGGAGGGGCCATTTCACTGGTAGGTTTGGGCGCGCCGACAGGCGAGATGTCGCTTGCCCCGTTCGAGGCGCTGGCGCGCAAAAACGTGCGCGTGCAGGGTGTGTGGGTGAGCAATGCTCGTCACACCTATCGCGCTATCGCGTTGATCCGCCAGCAGCCGGCAGCGTTCTCGGCGCTGGTGACGCACCGTTTCGCGCTTTCCCACGCCACCAGGGCGCTAGAGGCGGTAGCGAGTCACAACGCTATGAAAGCCGTACTGCTGCCGGGACAAATCTAGACGATTATTGCCTGATATTTGGCCCCGCGCTATAATTTATTCACCATCCTACCGGGCGAGCTTTCTCGCCCGCCATTCGGCCAATGGTCAGCAAGCTATGAAAGCGAACGAACAAATCCAAACACGGCTGGCGGGCCTTCCCGCCAAGCCGGGCGTCTATATCATGCGTGACGTGAATCGGCGCGTGATCTATGTGGGCAAAGCGGTAGTACTGCGCAACCGCGTGCGCTCGTATTTCCACGACTCGTCGGATCATCCTCCCAAGACCGAGCGCCTGGTGGCCGACGTAGCCGACCTAGAATGGATTGTCACTAACTCGGAACTAGAGGCGCTGATCCTAGAATGCGAGCTGATCAAACGCTATCGGCCACGTTACAACATCCGACTGAAGGACGACAAGCGTTACCCTTACATACGCATCCCGGTGCAAGAGGATTTCCCGCGCATAGACATCGTGCGCCACATGACCCGCGACGGCGCGCGTTACTTTGGGCCGTTCACTTCTTCTCACACAGTCTATCAGAGTCTAGAGCTGTTGCGCCGACTCTTTCCCTATCGCACCTGCGAGCGCGAAATCACCGGCCAGGACGCGCGCCCCTGTCTCTACTATCATATCAAGCGTTGTCTAGGGCCGTGCATTGGCGCGGCCACCCGTGAACAGTATCACGAGGTGATTGATCGGGCTTGTCTGTTCCTAGAGGGCAAGCAAGAGCAGATCATTGAACAACTGCACGCCAAAATGGCCGCGGAGGCCGAGGCGCTGCGCTATGAAAAGGCCGCCGAATTGCGCGACCAGATCGGCGCGATCACGACGATCATCGAGCGCCAGCGCATCATCTCGGGGCACCTCAACGACCACGATTTTGTGGCCTTTGCCCGCGAGGATGGCCAGGCGTGTGTGCAGATTTTCTTTATTCGCGGCGGCAAGCTGATCGGGCGCGAGTATTTCGTGCTCACCGGCACGCAAGGCGAGACTGAGTCGGAGGTGATCGGGTCGTTCGTCAAGCAATTCTATGATGAGGCGGCCTATGTGCCACCCGAAATCCTGGTGCAGAACGAGCTAGACGAGCTGGCCGTGATCGAAGAGTGGCTGCACCGTAAACGGGGCAGCAAAGTAATGATCAAAGTGCCCCGTCGCGGCGAAAAGCGCGAAGTGATGGACATGGCCGAAGAGAACGCCGCCGAAACGCTCAAAAAACTGCGCGCCGAATGGGAAGCCGATACCAACAAACACACCCAGGCCCTGGCCGAACTGCAGGAGGCGTTGCAATTGCCGCAACCGCCTTCGCGCATCGAATGCTACGACATCTCGAATATCCAGGGTACGTTCAAGACGGGCAGCATGGTGGTGTTCGCCAAAGGCGTGCCCAGCAAGAGCGACTATCGGCGCTTTCGCATCAAGACGGTGCAAGGGTCGGACGATTTTGCCTCGATGGCCGAGGTGCTCACGCGCCGCTTTCAGCGGGCGCCACTAGCCAAAGAGGAACCCGCCGCCGATAAAGAAGAGGATCGCTGGGCGCTGATGCCCGATCTGTTGATTGTAGACGGCGGCAAAGGGCAGCTCAGCGCGGCATTAGAGGCCATGCACAAACTAGGGATCGAAGGCATTCCTACAATGGGGTTGGCCAAACAGAACGAGGAGATTTATCTACCGAATCGCTCGGCGCCGATCATCTTGCCGCGCGATTCGGAGGCGCTCTATCTCTTGCAGCGCATCCGCGACGAAGCGCATCGTTTTGCCATCACTTATCATCGCAAGCTACGCGACGGAGCGAGCACCAAATCGCTCTTGGATGAAATCCCCGGCGTCGGGCCGCGCCGACGGCAGGCGTTGCTCAAGGCGTTCGGCTCGCTAGACGCTATCCGCCAAGCCAGCGTGGACGATTTGGCCGCTGTGCCTGGGATGAACCGACGTATGGCGGAAAAGGTGTTGGAGCATCTGTAGAAAAAAGCGCCGACTGACGAGTCGGCGCTTGGACAGATAATCATGCCGCGCTGGCGCGCGACGCCCCTAACATCATTCACTATGCTTATGCAATTGCACCACGGTCACGCCGTCGCCGCCCTCGCCCAAGCCTCCCGCCTGGTACGAGGCCACCAGCGGATGCCCCGCCACGAATTGTCGCACCACCTGCTTGAGCACCCCCATCCCCTTGCCGTGGATAATATGCACCCAGGGCAATCCAGCCAGATAAGCGTTATCGAGATATTTGTCGAGCGCTGGGGCCACATCCTCGGCGCGCCAGCCGCGCAGATCCATCTCGATGCCCGGCGATTCGACCTGAGCGCGGCGAATGGTCGGCTCGGTGCGCGCCACAGGGCGCGGACGGGAGCGAAATTCGAGCGCGGCAAGCCGGGTGCGCAAGCGAAAGCCGCCCACCTGAACTTCGGCGTCCTGCCCGGCGATGCTGAGCAATTCGCCCGTCTGCTTCAAGGTCGAGACGTACACGATGTCACCGATCTCCAGACCTTTGACCGTCTCAGCAGGGGGCGCTACCTCGGGCTGGGGAGCTGCGATAGGCGCCATCCCCTCGGCCAGTTGCTCGATGACCTGCATCGCTTCGCGCACCACCTGCGTGGCCGCTGGGCCATGATCCATTAGCCCTAGTTGGATTTTCCGCACCTCGGCGCGCAGCCGCTCCAGCTCTTGGCGACCCTCGGCGCGGGCCTGGTCGAGCACCTCGCGACGCGCTTCCTCGATGGCGGCGAGTTTTTTGCGCAACTCGCGCTCCAGGCTCTCGGCGCGCGAACGCAACGCCTCGGCGTCGTGGCGCGCTGCGGCGGCGGCCTCGTCGGCGGCTTTGACGCTGGCCAGCAGATTATCCGCCGCCAAATCGTCGGGAGAGACCAGCGCCTGCGCCTTTTCGATGATCCCTTTGTCCAGCCCTAACCGTTCAGCGATGGCAAACGCATTGCTTCGCCCGGGCAAGCCGATAATCAAACGATAGGTGGGCGAAAGGGTCTCGATGTCGAACTCGACGCTGGCGTTCTGCACGCACGGCGTGTTGAATGCATACATCTTCAGTTGCGAATAGTGCGACGAACACATCGTCAAACAACGCCGCTCGATCAAGGTGGTGATGAGCGCTTGGGCCAGCGCCGCGCCCTCTACCGGATCGGTGCCGGCGCCCAACTCATCGAGCAACACCAACGAGCCGGCGTCGGCGCGGCTGAGGATGTCCACAATGTGCGTCATATGCGATGAAAAGGTCGAAAGGCTCTGCTCAATGCTCTGCTCATCGCCAATATCGGCATAGATGCCATCAAAGATGGGCAGGCGCGATCCTTCATCCGCGGGAATGTGCATCCCCGCCTGCGACATGGCCGCGAGCAACCCCACCGTTTTCAGGCTCACCGTTTTGCCGCCGGTGTTGGGGCCGGTGACGAGCAGCACAGTATAGTTGCCGCCCAGGTGTACATCAATGGGTACAACCTTGTCCGCCGGAAGCAGCGGATGACGCGCTCGCCGCAGGCACAGTGGATGCTGCCCCGGCTGTAAAGCGGCATCTGTCTCGGCGGAGGGCCAACGCTGCTCGACAAACTCGACGGGCGACGCGCGCAGTGCATAGCTGTACCGAGCTTTGGCCAGGGCCAGATCAATAGCAGCCAAGACCTCGACATCGTGCTCGATCAGCTCGGCATCGTCGCCCACCAGCAGGGTCAATTCGTGCAAAATGCGCTCGACCTCGCGCTGCTCGGCCAATTGCAACTCATGCCACTGGTTGTTCAATTCCACCGTGACTAGCGGCTCGATAAAGATCGTCGCTCCACTGGATGACTGGTCGTGAAT
Source organism: uncultured Anaerolineales bacterium (assembly GCA_964649365.1). Classification (GTDB taxonomy): domain Bacteria; phylum Chloroflexota; class Anaerolineae; order UBA1429; family UBA1429; genus CAZYPJ01. The sequence continues at coordinate 5,293 of CAZYPJ010000012.1, forward strand.
GATGCCGGGGATGCGCCCTTTGTACTCGGCCTTGAGCGGGATCACATAGCGCCCGTTGCGCTCGGTGATGATTGCATCTTGCACAAAGCGGGCGTTATCTGTGGCGGCGACGATGCGTTGCAAGCGCTCGATCACGCGGTCGCGCACGATGACGCTCTCGCGGCGAAGGTGCGCCAGCTCGGGGCTGGCGCTATCGAGCACGCGCCCCTCATCGTCCAGGCAACGCCCGATGGCGTCAATGATATGTCCCAATGGCTGAAGCTGCGCGGCGCGGTCGCCCAGCAAAGGGTATTCGGCGGCAAAGCGCGAGAGCAGGATTTTCATCGAACGCACACTGATCAGAGTGCCGCGAATATCCAGCAGATCGCGTGGGAACAAGAGGGCCTCCAACGCGGCGCGACGGGCCAAAGGCCGCACATCGTGCGCCCCACCGATGGACACATCGGGACGCACGCTCAACAACGCTTTGGCCTCGGTAGTCTCTTGCAGCGTCTGGCGCACCTCCCATTTCTCGGTCGAAGGGCGCAGCGCCAGCGCCAACTCATGGCTCGCTGAAAAAGACGTATAGCCAGCCAGTTGGTCGAGGATCTTAAAGTATTCCAGTGTCGAGAGGTACCTGTCGTCTATCATCCCTAACTCTTTTCTACCTACTACAACCCAACCAGTATATGGCGAATCACCCCTCTGTCAAAACTTGGCAGGCCCGTCGCCCATGATATAATCGCTCTGTTGGTTGCGACGAGTCATCTATAGAGGAGGCAGACTCTATGAGCCAGGATCATAGAATTCGAATTGCTGTTGTCGGCTTGGGTTTTGGCGCCGAGTTTGTACCCATCTACCTGGATCATCCCGATGTCGCCTCGGTGACAATCTGCGATCAGAATGCCCAGCGCCTCGACGCCGTGGGCGAGCGTTTCGAGATCGAGCGCCGCGTACGAGACATCGAGGAGGTAATCGCGGCGGACGATATTGACGCCGTACATCTGATTTCGGGCATCCCCGATCATGCGCGCCAGGCTGTGGCCGTGCTCGCATCGGGCAAACATTGCGCCTCCACTGTACCGATGGCTACCAGCATCGAGGATCTGCGCGCGATCACCGCTGCCCAGCGCGCATCGGGCAAGAATTACATGATGATGGAGACTGCCGTTTACACGCGCCAATTCCTCTATGCTCGAGAACTCAAAGCACAGGGCGCCTTTGGGCGCATCCAGCTTTTGCGAGGAGCACACTACCAGGATATGGAACGTTGGCCGCCTTATTGGGCCGGGCTGCCGCCCATGTGGTACGCCACGCACGCCATTAGCCCTTTGTTGGCCATCGCCGAAGCGCGGGCAACGCGCGTCCATTGCTTCGGATCGGGCGAGATGCGCCCTGAGTTGCACGCGCAATACGGCAACCCTTGGCCTATTGAGACGGCAATCTACCAGTTGGATCAGCCCCATCTTGCAGCCGAAGTGACGCGCACACTGTTCCATTGTGCGCGGCCCTACATGGAAAGCTTTACGGTGTATGGCGAAGATGCCTGCTACGAATGGCAGATGGAACAAGAAGACCCGTTGCTGTTCCGCATGACGCCCGTTATCGCCAATCAGGTGCGCCAGGCGACCACCGAGCGACCGACGCCGCCCGACCGCGCCGATCTATTGCCGCCGTCGGTGGGCAAGTACACCCGCCGGTTTGTCTATAATAACGAGGATCGCCATCTCTCTTTCGAACAGGGTGGCGGGCATCACGGCTCGCACCCTCACTTGGTACACGAGTTTGTACGCAGCATCGTCGAGCGGCGCTCGCCATGGATTAATGCGGTCACGGCAGCCAATTGGACCGCCGCCGGAATCTGCGCCCATGAATCTGCCATGCTCGGCGGGGTCGAGATCGCCATCCCTTCTTTCGAGTGAGGCCCACATGACGCCTATGGCGCTTCCTCCACTGCTCATGGTCTCCGAGCCGGGGTCGTTCGCGGAACATACCATTGTGCAGCGCAAACCGCAGATCATTGCGGATATTATCGCGCACAACGCCTACCCGCCCGAAATCGTCGCGGGGTTGCGCGCGTTCGAGCGCGAGATCGCATCCCAAGTCATTGCGCCTTTGAGCGAAGAGGCTGAGGATGTGGCCTTCTGGCGCGACGCCTGGATGCCCTGGCAGGGCAAAAAGTGGCGAGAGTTAGGCTGGTTCTTTGCCGAGACCTATTTTTATCGGCGTATACTCGAGATCGTGCGCTATTTTCAGCCCGGGCCGTGGTTGGGGTGCGACCCATTTCGCCCCCAGAAACAGGCAGCCATCGCGCAAGGGCTGAAAGTGTTGGCGCAATATGCCCCCATCGAAGATGCGCCGCTAGAGCAACAGGCCTGCGTTTGGCTGCACCGCAGCCTGTGGGGCAACCGCGCCGATTTGAGCAACCTGGCGTTGCGCGACTTGGGCCATGCTCAATTCGAGAGCGACGCCTGGAGATTGTTGATAGATCACACGGCGCAGATCGTGAATCTGTTGATCAACCAGCGCGTGCGTCACCTTCACTGGGTGGCCGACAATTCGGGGCTAGAATTGCTGGCCGATTTGGGGTGTATAGATTTCTTGCTCTCGCACGGCCTGGTCGAGACGATCCGTCTGCACCTCAAAGGGCAGCCCTATTTCGTCTCCGACGCCATGATCACCGATCTGGAGGCCACACTCGACGCCCTAGAAGGCGCCGATTCCATCCTATTGCGCACAATGGGCCGGCGGCTACACGCGGCGCGCGCCGAGGGGCGCTTGATGGCCGAGGATCATCCTTTTTGGGCTACCTGCTTATCGCTATGGAGCATGCCCGCCGACCTGCGCGCCATGTTGGCCCAAGCCGACCTGATCGTGCTCAAGGGGGATGTGAATTATCGTCGCTTGCTCGACGACCGCCATTGGCCGCCCACCACCGACTTGGCCGAGGTCGCGGCGTTCATGCCCGCATCATTTGCGGCGCTGCGCACGCTCAAGGGCGAATTGATCGCAGGATTGCCCGAAGGGTTGGCTGAGGCTCTAGCTCGTGAGGACCCGCTTTGGCTCATCAACGGCGAACGCGCCGTCATTCACTACGTGCCGAGGTAATAAAGCATCCCGACATGGCCGATCTGTGGGATTCGGAACTCGACCTTGCGCCCGAAGCCGCCGACGAACTCGACGCCGACGCGCCGCGCTATGCGCCCGATGATCCCCGCGTGCTGGTAGCCGTGGTGTCGCGGATGGTTGATTGGGAACTAGTGCAGTGCGAGCATTGGTATCGTATTCCACTAGCGCGCGCCCCACGACGTATAGGCGCGCAATATCTCGCGTTCTACCACACAGGGCGTTTGGGTGCGTCGCGCTGGAGCATCGCCTTCTATGCGCCGATTTTGCGCTATCGCCTGTTGCCGCGCCGCGCGCTTTTGCCAAGCGAGCCAGATCATCCTCGCGCCGACGAGTTGTACTACAAGTTCGAACTCGGCCCTTTGGAGGCGCTGCCGCGCCCCATCCCCGCCCGCGCGCTGCGTCGCGTGACGTTCATCGCCACCACGCTTTCGCGCCTGCTGCGCGCCCGCGAAATCAACGACCTATGGGAACGTAACAGTGCGCGCAACCGTCTGGAGCGGGCAACGCAAATACGCGAGGACTCGCCCCGGTACGCGGCGCAAAGAGGGTCTATCTCTGGCGCGCAGCGCGAAGGTAGGCTACGACGCTGCGCCAAGCGCAAGTCTGCCCCACCAGTTGCCGCACAAAGAGGCTGCGGACGGCGGCGATTTCGTCTGCGGAGAGGCGTTGGGCGAGGAGTTCGGCATACCTCGCGCGCGGGCTGGCTGCGTCGCTGAACCAGCGCGCCACCTGGTCAGTAGTAACGGGATATTCGCCGGGTAGCTCCACAATCTCCACCCCGATTTGATCTAGTCCCGCTTGCTCGAAGTCCCGACTCAAATCGTCGGCGTCCCAATTGACCATCGGGTCGTCTGCGCGCTGATAGATCGCTTCCTCGGCCTCGACCAGCCGTTGCGCCAGGTCGCCGCCCAGCAATGTGAGATCGAGCAGCGCGTACAGCCGTTGCGCTCGGCGCGGCAACGACTCGGCCAGACTGATCGCGCCGCCGGGTCGCAGCAGCGTTGCCAGCAAACGCGCGACACCAAACTTGTCGGGGTGTTGCGTCAAGCTGTTGCGGCCAAGGATAGCGTCGAAACATGCCGTCCCAATCCCGCTTTGCGCCAAGAGCGCGGGCAGGGCGCCCAAATCGCCTTCCAAGACCGTGGGGCGCTCGACCTCTGGCAGCCGCTCGGCTTGCTGGCGTAGCGCCTCGGCTGTGCGCGCATCGCGCGCCAGCGCCCACACGCCCCCTTCGGGGACGCGACGCAACGCCTCCCAGGTGAGGAGACCGGCGCCGGCATTGAGATCGAGTACGAGATGGTGACGTTGAAGCGCCAATGCCTGAAAGACGCGGTCGCGCACCTGGCCCAGGCGTTGACCCGCATCGCCGATGGCGCGCGCTAACCAACGCTCGCGCGCGCGGTCGCCGGGTGAAAAGGTCAGCACCTCGCCGGCGCTGACGCTATCCTCCACCATTGCTGCAAGCTGCTCTTCGCGATGGCGCTCGACTTGCTCCTTGACTTGCCGCTCGTACCCCTGGTCGCTGGGGTGATAGAACACCTTGCCCTGCAAAAAGTCGGGCAGATATTGCTGCGCGATCCAGTGGTCGCGATAGGCGTGAGGATAGAGATACCCCTGGCCGTGGCCAAAGCCTTCTTGGTCGCGGCTGGCATCCTTGAGGTGCGTGGGCACTTGCCCCTCGCCTTCCTGCTCTACCGTGCTGAGCGCATCGAAAAAGCCCATCGCCGAGTTCGACTTGGGCGCGGTAGCCAGATAGATTGCCGCGTGCGCCAGCGGGAAACGACCCTCGGGCAGGCCAATGCGGTCAAATGTGGCCGCCGCCGCCTGCACCACTACCAGAGCGTAAGGATCGGCCATGCCCACATCCTCACTAGCCAGGATCAGCATACGCCGAAAGATGAAATCGGGGTCTTCGCCCGCATACACCATCTTAGCCAGCCAGTAGAGCGCCGCATCGGGGTCGCTGCCGCGCAACGACTTGATAAAGGCGCTGATGGTATCGAAATGATAATCGCCCTCGCGATCATACAATACAGCGCGTTTTTGGATGGATTCTTCGGCGACGGCCATATTGACCACGATGACGCCGCGCTCATCGGGCGCTGTCGTCTCGACGGCCAGTTCCAGCGCATTGAGCAGCGAACGCGCGTCGCCGTTGGCTACGTTGATGAGGTGATCGAGCGCATCAGGTGCGATCTCGACCTTGAGTTTGCCATAGCCCCGCTCCGGGTCGGTCAGGGCGTGCTGCGCCACCAGGCGCAAATCGGCGGCGGTGAGGTTGACGAGTTGGAACACACGGCTGCGGCTGAGCAGCGCCCGGTTCACCGAAAACCAAGGGTTCTCGGTGGTCGCGCCGATCATGATAATGGTGCCGTTTTCCACCCAGGGCAGCAACGCATCTTGTTGGGCTTTGTTCCAGCGATGAACTTCATCCACGAACAGGATGGTACGCTGGTTATATAACGCACGATCTTGTTGCGCTTGCGCTGTGACATCGCGGATATCCTTGACGCCAGCCAGCACGGCATTGAGGGTAATGAATCGCGAGCGGGTAGTGTTGGCAATCACCATCGCCAGGGTGGTTTTGCCCGTGCCCGGCGGCCCGTAAAAGATCAGCGAGGAGAGCTGGTCGGCCTGAATGGCGCGCCGCAAAAGTCGGCCCGGCCCCACCACATGGTCTTGACCGACGAACTCGTCGAGGGTGCGCGGGCGCAGGCGCGCCGCCAGGGGCGCCTCGCGGGCGAGACGCTCTTCGCTGGCGTGGGTAAAGAGATCCTTGTCCTTCATTGGCGATGCTCGCCCGGCTCGGCAACAGTCTGAGCCAGCGCCGCCAGGCTGCGCCGGCGGTCGGACAAAGCCTTTTTCACGCGCTGCCAGATGGTTTGGGCGACCTTGGCCTCTTCGCGCCCGATGCTATGCTCGCTATAGCGCGCCTCGATGAAGGCTTGCGTAAGACCATGCACCTCTTGGGCGGCGTCGGGCAACTCGCGAGCAAGAGCCTGTTCGTATTCCAAAGGCGTCAGATCTGGCGGACGACCAAAGCCCAGTTGAGAACTGCGCCTCAGCGTCGAAAGATAGAAATAGCGCACACGGTCGCGAGGCGCAAGGCGCCGCAAGGAGATATATCTCCAGGCATCCTGCTCACGCTTGGCCTGGCGCGCCGCCCGGCGTTGGGCGATCTCTTCGCGCAGGCGATTGGCCGCGCGCCGGGTAACAAGTCTCACCCCCTGCCACACACGCCGCAGCCAGGCCCACAACCGCGTCGCCGTCATCCCTCGAAACAGCCCCCAACGATCCCCCGCAAAGTGATACAGCGAATAGCCGATCACCGCCACCAACACCGCCCAAAAGATCAATGAACGCAATACCAGCCACCAGGAGGCCGGCTCGTTCGCCACGGCAGGCGGAGCCTCCGGCGGGATTGCACGCTGCATCGTTGGCGTCGAATCCTCACCGGGCTTGCCTGAAAGCAGGTTCATAATCATCCCGAAAATATACGAAAAAATGAATAAAATGAAAAATACAGTCTGCACTACGGCGAACACAATCCAGCGCACTGCTGTGAATAAAGTCTCTAGAATACCTACCGAGTAGCTCACCGGCAATAGCGCCGAGATCGCGCCGATGAGCAGTAAGAATGCCGCCACGCCCACCATCCAGCGTCGCCCCAGACGGCCCAGGATAGGAATGCCTTGCAATTCCCAGTTAGCTCTGAGAATGGTATAGTGCGCGTGGCTGATGAGTAAAAAGCCCAGGGCAAAATAAGCCAGCACATTGATGATGATCCCTGCACTGCGCGGATGAGCGAGGGTAATCAGCTGGCTTACTTCCACCCGCGCCAGAGCTGTGATGAACAACAAAAAGGCCCCGCCCCAAAAGTAAACCCCTACGATGCGGTTCAGCAGAGCTTGCCGGTCGGTGCGACCCTGATGAGGCATCGTGCTGCGCAGGTAATGGTTGGGATCGGTGACGGAGGGCATCTTTTCCAGCGGAGAAGTCTCCAGGTCTTGCATCGTTCTGGAGAGGATGAAAGCCAACACCCAGAAGGCGAGGATCAACAGGCTGGTGGTGACGAACTCAATGGTAAAGAACGATCCCATGTTGTTGGACCAGGCGGCCATATCGCTGGCTAACCGCGCGCCGCCGTACGTGAAATAGACGCCAAAGCGCAGCGATACCAGAATAAAGACCCATTCCACAAAGTGAAAGCGAAAACGATCACGAGATGTCAGGCGGTTGCGCACCAAAAAACGCTGCGCGTGAATGCCCTCCAAACTGACCAGGAACGCCATCAGCGTAAAGAACCTTCCGGGCCAAGCGGGTGCAAAAGTAGCGACCAGTTGCGCTAGGCCCATAGCAATACAAGCCAGCATTGCCGCGATGGTCAGCGGGCGAATCCCTTCTTCCAGAGTGAGCTGCCCCCAGGCGCGTTGCTGTCCGCCGATGCCCGTCGCGGGGGATGTGGCGATGTTCGGGGCCGCTTGATCGCCGCTAGGTTGTTCACCCGCCAAGGGGAGTTTGTCGCCAGACATCGAGATCGCTCTCCTGCCAGACTTGATAAGCGCGGATACCCACTTCTTGGGCGCGCTGTTGGATACCGATAAAAGGCGAACGCGGATCGAGCAATATCAACACGACGTGATAGCCAGAGCGCTTCATCAATAGCATGTTCTCGAACAGGGCATCATCGGCATGGCCGGTGATGATGATGGCTGTGCCCCCCCACGTCAGATGCAAACTGGCCTGGCGCAACACATCTACAAAAGCCAAGTGATTGCTGACCTGCACCCGCGCCAATGTGTCAAGGATGCGCACGAGTTGCTCGCGCCCCTTGTGCGGCTGCGTATGGATCATCGCCATATCCTCGACCAAAGGATCGAGGCCATTACAGCAGAGACCCACCGTCTGTCGCTTTTCGATGAGATAGTTTGCAATAGAGGCCGCCGTTACAATCGCCAATTCGGGCGCGCTGGCTGAACGAGCAGGGGTGTATTCATCGCGATTGAGGTTCAGAAAGATCTGCGCTTCGATAGAAATAGCCGGCTCAAAACGCTTGACTTGCAATCGCCCTGTAGCAGCGGTCGTCTTCCAATGCACGTGTCGCAGACTGTCACCGCTTTGATAGTCGCGCACACCAATCATCCGCGAGGGATCCTCGAATACGCGCTGTTTAGCGGGCACCTCGCCAAAAGGCGTTTGCGCGGGCAAGCCCAGGCTCACCAAAGGCACGATGCGCGGATAAACCAGGATGGCGTCGGTATCGGCCACGCGCCTTTCATAGGCGCCCATGCCAAACAAATCGCCCGAGTTCAGCACCAACGGACCGAGGAGATAGTAACCGCGACGACGGCAATCCAGATCGTAACTGAGCGCCGTCTCCTCATAAGGCAGCAGCGAGAGAACACGTTGGAAAAAGTTGGGCGCCTTGAGCTGCACCGGAATGCTCTCATGGATACGCAGCCAAACCAGCGGCAACAAGCCCTGGTTCCGCACTCGCAGCGTGACCGACATACGCTCGCCCAAAAAGGCGCGCGGCGCGACCTCACGCGTGCAGGCGATGTGACGCAATGAACGTTCGGCCCATAGCCGCCCCAAAAAATAGACGCCAAAAAAAAGGTAAAGCAAATAAAAAAAGAAATCAACACGAAAGAAAGCGGCGACTAGAAACAGGCCCAGGATAAAGATCAACAGATTGCGCATCTCAACGGCTTCCTCGGCGCCCGGGCGATACAATCATACTTTTTCGACGTCGCTCAAATCCAGGCGAGTCTCTTCCAGCAGGTTCTTTAGCACGACTTGGGCATTGCGTCCACGCAGAGCGCTTTCGGGCTTGATGATAAGGCGATGGCCCAACACCACCGGCGCCAAACGCTTGACATCATCGGGCAGCACGTAATCGCGCCCATTGATAGCCGCCAACGCTTGGGCCGCCCGGAACAAGCCCAGGCTGCCGCGCGGGCTGGCCCCTAAAGCCAGATCATAGTGGCCGCGCGTGGCGTGGACGAGGCGCACGATATAACCGCGCACCGTCTCGTCCACGGTCACATCCCAGATGTCGGGCTGTAGCGTCACCAGTTCGTTGCCATCCACCACTTGGCCGATACTCTCGATGGGGTGAATGCGCCGCAGATTGACCAGAATCTGCTGCTCCTCGTC
>CAZYPJ010000012.1:14566-26131 GCA_964649365.1 uncultured Anaerolineales bacterium
GGTCGGATAGCCCAGGCTGATGCGCATCAGGAAACGATCCATCTGCGCCTCGGGCAAGGGGAATGTGCCTTCGTATTCGATGGGATTCTGCGTAGCCAGCACCAAAAACGGACGGGGCAGCGGGCGCGTCACGCCATCCACCGTTACCTGATATTCGCCCATCGCTTCGAGCAGCGCCGATTGGGTGCGCGGCGTGGCGCGATTGACTTCGTCGGCCAACAGAATGTTCACAAAGGTAGGCCCCGGGCGAAACTCGAACTCGCCCGACTTTTGATTGTAGATCGAGACGCCAGTCACGTCGTTGGGCAACAAGTCGGGCGTGCATTGCAGCCGCTTGAAGCTGCTGCCCAACGAGATGGCAATAGAGCGAGCCAGCATCGTCTTGCCGACGCCGGGCACATCCTCGATCAAGACATGCCCTTCGCACAGCATGGCCACCATCACCAATTCGATCACCTCGCGCTTGCCCACAATCACGCGCTCGACGTTTTCGATCACTTGCTGAGCGTATTTTTCGATATTCTGGATTGTCATGTGCGTCGCCCCTTAACGAGAGTATGACAGGCGCATTGTACGTCGTTCGCAACAGCATAGCAAGACTGCGTGTGTTGCGAGGGCGCAATGACCTCTTTATAATGCCCCTGAGCGCAACCCGGTGATTGGCCTTGCGTATAGGGTGCAAGAACGCCGCGCACACATTACCAACATCGGGCCAGGTCAATATGATCGAAAGATTGATGCTATGCCCGTCATCCGATTCTTTTTGAGCGGCGTCTGCCATCAGTGGCCCGATCACTGCTTCCGGTATCAAGGACAGCCGCTGCCGCTGTGCGCTCGTTGCATGGGCGCGTTCCTCGGGGTCGCCATCGGTCTGGCTATGCTGACGATCATGGGCCATCATCGGCGCAGTTGCTTGCCGGGACGCAGGATCGTTATTGTCCTGATATTTCTGGCGTTGGCCTGGGTGGTCGATGGCGTCAATTCCGTGCTCGATTATCTGGGCGCGCCGAGGCTCTACCCTCCCAGCAACATCGGACGATTGCTGACTGGCCTGGGATTCGGGCTGGCGGTGGCGGTGGTGTTGCGCCCAATCTATCAGCAGAGCATGTGGCGGCAGAGCGATGAGCGCCCAGTGCTCGCCCAACTCCGCGAGCTGGCCCCGCTACTGGCAGCCGCAGCGGGTGGAGCGGGGCTGATCTTGTTCTGGCGCACGGCCCCATGGGACTGGTGGGCGATAGCAATGGCTGCCGCCGTAGCCCTGGCGCTGGCCATGACCAACGCCACCTTGATTGCCTTGCTCTTGCGCAGAGAGGGATTCGCCCATCGCTGGATCGAGTTGGCGCCCTTCTGGGCTGCGGGGCTGGTCGCTGCGCTGATCGAGACCGGAGCGATGGCTGCGTTGCGAATGTTGCTGATGGGTCAAATACATACGAATTGGCCTTGAAAGCTAGTTTCGAGTTTTGTATAATGGTGGTAGTGTGTTCTTGCCTACCACGCCTGACAGATCGCTGGACGGCGTACTCTCATAGCCGCCGTCCCATTCAAAGGAGGGTCTCATGGACATTGGCAAATCGTTTACTTACGTGTTCGACGACGAGAAATGGCTACAAAAAGTGCTCCTCGGCGGGTTGATGGTGTGACTGAGCGTCATCCCACTGGTGAACATCTTTACCTTGCTGGTGGTGGCCGGCTACTCGGTGCGCACGCTCAAGAATGTCGCCGATGGGCAGAAAACGCCGCTGCCCGAGTGGGATGACTGGGGAGGCGACTGGGTCAAAGGCGCGCTGACCATCCTAGCCTCGATTATCTATTCGCTGCCATCCATGTTGGTCTCGGGCCTTTCGGCGATCCTCGTCTCTGTCGCTGAAAACGCTGGATCCGACACGGCGAGCGTGATGGGCATCTGCACGGCTGGTCTATCGTGCCTATCCGCCTTGTGGGGCATCCTGGTCTTTGTGGTGTTCCCCTCGGGCATGCTCAAGTTCGCCAGCGAGGGCGGGTTCAGCAGCTTTGTCAAGTTCGGCGAGACTATATCGCCGCCGTTCTCCTAACGCTCGTGGCCAATATCGTTTCGGTCTTTGGCGTGATCCTGTGCGTCATCGGCGTCTTTGCGACTAGCTTCTGGGCATCGCTGGTGTCGGCGCACTTGCTCGGTCAGGTCAAGGCCGAATCCATGCCGGCGGCGCCCGTTGCGCCCGAAATGCCTAGTTATGGCGAACTGACTCCTGGCGAGTTCCCGCCAAGCGAAGACAAGCCCACAGATCAAGCGTAATCGCTGGCGGCGTAATCGAATAGTGAAGCGTGGGGGCGGGCGGAAAACTGGCCCCAGCGCGGTTTTTTAGGGTTTCGGGACGACGTGACAGTTTTTGGCAGCCCAGAGCCTGTATAATCAAGGCCAGTTATCGCCCTCGCGCCCCGCGAGAGGGTTCACTCTCCTGTGGATACGGAGGAATGTGTGTCCCCTAGCTCACGAATATCGGGCTTCTACCAATTGACGCCGCACGAGCGCGCCGAGCGCGTGCGCGAGTTTGCCGGGCTGAATGCGGAAGAGTTGGCTGCTTTGACCAGCCCCGTTGGCCTGAGCATTGAACAGGCCGACGGCATGATCGAGAACGTGATTGGCGTCTATGGATTGCCCTTGGGCGTCGCTACTAATTTTACCATCAACGGCCAGGATTACCTCGTGCCGATGGCGGTCGAGGAACCTTCCGTCGTGGCAGGATTGAGCTATGCCGCGCGCCTGGTGCGCGATGGCGGCGGCTTTCATGCCGACAGCGACGAGCCTTTGATGATCGGCCAGATCCAAATCCTCGACGTGGCCGACCCTGCCGCCGCGCGGCTGCGCCTTTTGGCGGCCAAAGCGGAACTCCTGGCATTGGCCAACCAACGCGACCCCGTGATTGTGCGGCTAGGCGGGGGCGCGAAGGATTTGCAGGTGCGCATTTTCGAGGATACTCCCGTTGGCCCCATGCTTGTGGCCCACCTCATCTATGATGCCCGCGACGCCATGGGCGCCAATACGGTCAACACCGCCGCCGAGGCAATTGCTCCCGCATTGGAAAAGCTCACCGGCGGGCGTGTGGCGCTGCGTATTCTGTCGAACTTGGCTGACCGTCGCCTAGCGCGGGCTTGGGGCGTGGTGCCCAAAGAGTCGTTGGCGCTGGAAGGTTTGACGCCTGAGGAAGGCGTGCAGCGGCTGATTGAAGCCTACGTCTTTGCGGCAGTGGATCCCTATCGCGCAGCTACTCACAATAAGGGGATCATGAACGGCATTGACGCCGTAGTTATCGCCACAGGGAACGATTGGCGCGCCATCGAAGCCGGCGCGCACAGCTATGCCGCGCGGTCGGGCCACTATACGGCGCTCACCACGTGGGAGCGCAACGCCAACGGCGACCTGGTGGGCGCCATCGAGTTGCCCATCGCAGCAGGCATCGTGGGCGGCGCGACCAAAGCGCACCCGCAGGCGCGTGCGGCGCTCAAGGTATTAGGCGTGCAAAGCGCCCGCGAGTTGGCCCAAGTGTTCGCCGCCGTCGGCCTGGCCCAGAACCTGGCGGCCCTGCGCGCCCTGGCGATGGAAGGCATCCAGCGCGGTCACATGAAACTGCACGCCCGACAATTGGCCATGTCGGCTGGCGCTATGGGCAACGAGGTGGGGCGAGTGGTCGAGCGCCTGGTAGCCGAAGGCGTGGTGCGGCTCGACCGCGCTGAGGCGATCTTGGCTGAACTGCGGCAAGGCCGCTAACCCACGCGAGAGGATGAGCCTTTGACAATAATGAGACCGATTCGGGCGGTGGGGATCATTGGCTATGGGGCTTATGTGCCGCGTTACCGCCTGCCAGCCAGCGAGATCAATCGCATCTGGCACGGCGGCGAGGACGACGCGCCCGTGATCGAGAAATCCGTCCCCGGGCCGGACGAGGACACCGCAACCATGTCTATCGAAGCGGCGCGCAACGCTCTGGCGCGGGCAGAGATTGACCCCGCTGCGATCCGCGCGGTCTGGGTGGGCAGCGAATCGCACCCCTACGCCGTCAAGCCTACTTCTACCATCGTGGCCGAGGCCATTGGAACAGGCCCTTCCGTGCTGGGGGGCGATTGGGAGTTTGCTTGCAAGGCGGGCACCGAGGCGTTGCAAGCCGCCATCGCGCTGGTGGGTTCGGGGATGGCGGATTACGCCCTGGCCATTGGCATGGATACTGCCCAGGGCCGCCCAGGCGATGCGCTAGAATATACCGCCGCCGCCGGGGGAGCTGCTTACATTATCGGGCCGGCGGAAGAGAGCCTTGCCGTGCTCGAAGGCTCCTATTCCTACGTCACCGATACGCCCGACTTTTGGCGCCGTCCCTACCAGCACTATCCGCGCCACGCCGGGCGTTTTACCGGGCAACCGGCGTATTTCCATCATAGCCGATCAGCGGCGGAGCATCTCTTGCAGGAGCTAGGCTACAGCCCCGCCGATTTCGCCGCCGCCGTATTCCACCAACCCAACACCAAGTTTCCAGCGACCATCGCCGCCGAGCTGGGTTTCAGCAAGCAGCAGATCGCGGCGGGATTGTTGGTAGGCCAGATCGGCAACACCTACGCGGGGGCGTCGCTGGTTGGTCTCAGCGCCGCGCTCGACGCAGCCCAGCCCGATCAGCGCATTTTCCACGTCTCGTTCGGATCGGGAGCGGGCAGCGACGCATTTTGCTGGCGCACTACCGAGCGCTTAACCGCGCGCCGCGATCTGGCCCCACACACGCGCGATTACATCGCCCGCCGCCAAGAGCTTGATTATGGCGCCTATGCCCGTTACCGCCGCATATTGCAAATGCAATAATAGAAGAGGCGCAACACCATCGTGAGAGACGTGAGCATTATCGGTATTGGTCAAATCGAAGTAGGCGAGCACTGGGATACATCACTTCGTGTCTTGGGATCAGAGGCGGTATATCGGGCGCTGCAGAGCGCGGGCCTAGAACGTCCGGAGGCGCTCTATGTAGGCAATATGCTCTCGGGGCAGCTTTCGGCGCAAGAGAACCTGGGAGCGCTTATAGCCGATCACGCTGGGCTGCGAGGCATCGAGGCGGTCAAGGTCGAGGCGGCGTGTGGATCGGGCGGGGCGGCGTTGCGCTTGGCTTATATTGCTGTGGCTGGCGGCATTCACGATGTAGTTGTGGCGTGCGGCGTAGAAAAGATGACCGACAGCTTGGCCGAAGAGACGACCACTGCTCTGGCTGCCGCCGCCGACGCAATCTATGAGGCCGATCATGGCCTATCGTTCGTGGCGCTCAATGCGTTGCTGATGCAACGCTACATGCACGAATACGGCTACCGGCGCGAAGATTTCGCCGGTTTTGCGGTGAACGCCCACCGCAATGCGGTGAACAACCCGAATGCTATGTTCCGCCGAGCGATCAGCGCCGAGGCATTCGCTCAAGCCAAGATGATCGCCGAGCCGGTGAGCCTGTTGGATTCGTCGCCCATCGCTGATGGCGCGGCGGCGGTAGTGCTGGCCCCCACCGAGTTCGCCATAACCCACGGCCTGCCTGCAGTGCGCATCGCTGCGTCAGCTGGCGCTACCGATTCCGTGGCCTTGCACGACCGCAATGATCTGTTGTGGTTGCAAGCCGCACAGCTTTCGGCGCAACGGGCCTACGCCCAAGCGCAGGTCAAGTCAGAGGATATTGACTTTTTCGAGTTGCATGATGCCTTTACCATCATGGCGGCGCTGTCGCTGGAGGCAGCAGGGTTCGCGCCGCGCGGTCAGGGCGCGCGCCTGGCGATGGAGGGCGAGATCACGCTTGCGGGGCGCATCCCCATTTGTACGATGGGCGGTCTGAAAGCGAGGGGACACCCGGTAGGCGCAACAGGGATCTATCAAGTGATAGAAGCCTTCCAACAATTGACCGGCCAAGCGGGCAAGAACCAATTACAAGGCTGCCGCCTGGGCATGACGCAAAACATCGGCGGCAGCGGCGCAGCAGTGATTACCCACATCCTGGAACGGGTGAGCTAGACGATACGGAGGTTCCCAATGACACAATTAGCATCTTATTGGCGCACCAAGCAACAACGCCTGAGCCTGGTAGGCGAGGTCTGTCCTCATTGCGGGGCCAAGCTCTTCCCGCCCCGCGACATCTGCCCACAATGCGCCGGCCCGGCCAAAACGCCGTTCCAGTTCAGCGGCAAGGCACGGTTTATTCCTTCTCGACGATCTATTCGGCCCCGCAAGGGTTCGAGACTTACGCCCCCTATGTGGTCGCATTGGTCAAACTGGCCGAGGGGCCGCTGGTGACGGCGCAAATCACCGATGTGGATCACGATGCGGTGCATATCGGTATGCCGGTAGAAATGGTCACGCGCAAGATGCGCGAAGACGGCGAGGATGGCGTGGTGCTGTACAACTACAAGTTCCGGCCGGCGCTGGAGCGGGTCGTAAGTTAAGAACGACGCGCCGCAGGAACGGGCAAGGCATTGAGCGATAGAGGAAATGGTCTTGCTCGTTCCTACGGTTGTGTCTCGAACATGCCGAGGCTTCAGTATCTACTGGTCAAGTCTCCTTGACATTCCCCCTTCGATCCGCTATAGTCCCCCTGCAAGATACGACGAGAAAGGCTCCGCTGTGACGACCGCCTCTGCCGCGGGCAAGATCATTCTGTTGGGCGAGCACGCCGTGGTGTACGGGCGGCCAGCCATTGCCGCGCCGGTGAGCGATGTGCGCGCCGCCGTCGAGATTAAAACATTGCCTATTGGCGAGGGCATCATCATCGAGGCATGCGACCTTGATCGCAGTTTTCGCCTGGACGAGAGCTACGAGACCGACGACGCCTTGCCTTTGCAAACCACCGTGCGTAATACGCTTCAGGCGTTAGCGATTCCCGCCGAGACTCAAAACTTGCGCCTGATCGTGCGCTCAGCGGTGCCCATCGCCAGGGGCATGGGCAGCGGCACGGCGGTGGCCACGGCCATCGTGCGAGCGTTGGCGCAGCACTTGGGGCAGCATCTCACGGGGCGGGCGGTTTCCGCCCTGGTCTATCAGACCGAGCTCAACCTCCACGGCACGCCCAGCGGCATAGATAATACTGTGGTGGCTTTCGAGCAGCCGGTTTACTTTGTCAAGGGCCAACAGGCCGACATCTTTTGGGTGGGCAGACCAATTACGTTTCTTATCGCCGATACGGGCATCCCCTCCAAGACGCGCGATACGGTTCACGACGTGCGTCAGCGTTGGTTGGCGGATCGCGCCGAATACGAAGCAATCTTTGACCGCATCGGAGCGGTGGTAAACGACGCTAAAGAAGCCCTTGCTGCCGGCGATGCGCTGATGTTGGGGCGCTGTATGGACGAGAACCACCGCCTGCTGTGTGAGATCGGCGTTTCATGTGCGGAGTTGGATCGCCTGGTCGAGTCCGCCAAGAGCGCAGGGGCCAGCGGAGCCAAGCTCTCGGGCGGGGGGCGCGGCGGCTGCATGATTGCGTTAGTAGATGAAGCATCGCGCGACCGCGTCGCGGCGGCGCTGATGTTTGCGGGCGCTCATAATGTGATGGTCACCACGCTTCGCTAAAGGAGAGCCAGATGACACAACGCAGATCCTTCATCCCCGGCATGATCTTGATTTTGATTGGCCTGCTGGCGTTGCTACAACCGTTCGGCCTGGCATGGCTGCGGATGGAGGTGATCTGGCCGGTCATACCGATCCTGGCAGGCGTGCTGGCGTTAGTAATCGGCCTGACGCAGACCCCCCGCACACCTGATACGATTTGGTTCGGCTGCGCGGCGATCTTGTGCGGCGGGTTGTTCCTCTATATCACCCTGGGCGCCGGCTCGTGGAGCGACATGAATTGGTTATGGCCCGCCTTTCCGCTCATCGGCGGGGTGAGCTGGCTTGCCGCTTGGCTCGTGGACAAGCGACAGGTCTCGAACCTGACGGCCGCCCTCGTCGCTGGCGCGGTAGGGGTCGTTGGCTTTCTGTTCACCTACCACGTGATTGATGCGACGCGCGGTCAACAGATCGCCAGCCTCTGGCCGCTCATCCTGGTGGTGTTGGGGATCGGATTGATCGCCCAGTATTGGCTCAAACGCAAGTGATATGCTGATCGGCATTGATGCGAGCCGCGCCGCGCTGGCGCAGCGCACAGGCACTGAAAACTATGCGCTCTACCTAATCCGAGCGATGATCGCGCAGGGCCGCGCTCATCGTTTTCGCTTGTATTTCAACCAACGCCCGGCATCCGATCTCTTTGTTCAAAGTGAACAAGTGGAATGGCGGGTAATCCCGTTTCCCAGGCTGTGGACTCATGCACGACTGGCCTGGGATGTATGGCGCGACCCACCAGATGTGCTATTCGTGCCATCGCACGTATTGCCGCTGGTTCACCCTCGGCGCTGCGTGGCCACGGTGCACGACTTGGGCTATTTGCACTATCCGCAGATGCACACACCTGCCGCGCGCTGGTATCTGGATTGGAGCACACGCTTCAACGCGCGGGTCGCGCGGCGCATCATCGCCGATTCGCAGGCCACCCGCGATGACCTGATCCACTTCTACCACACACCAGCCGACAAGATCGTGGTGGCCTATCCTGCTGGGGTAGAAGATTATGCGCCTGTAGTTGACCCGCAAACACTAGACCGAATACGAGAGCGCTATCATACCGGGCGAGACTATTTCCTGTACGTGGGCACGTTGCAGCCGCGCAAAAACCTGGAGACGCTGATTCGGGCGTTTTCTCGGCTGGTTGCCCAGGGATCGCTACCCACAAGCGTCAAGCTCGTGCTGGTGGGCAAACGCGGATGGTATTACGAAAGTCTGGCCGAGTTGGTGCGAGCGACGGCGTTGGAGGAACGCATTGTGTTCACGGGCTATGCGCCAGCGAAGGACTTGCCCGCGTTATTGAGCGGCGCAATAGCCTATGTGTTGCCCAGTTGGTATGAGGGGTTCGGGTTGCCAGTGCTAGAGGCGATGGCCTGCCAGACGCCAGTGATCTGTTCCAACGTGTCCTCGCTGCCCGAAGTAGCGGGCGACGCCGCATTACTGTTCGACCCTCACAGTATAGAAGAGTTAGCTGGGATGATGCGACGACTCTATAAGGATGAGGCGCTACGACGCGAGCTGGTGCGTCGCGGGAGTGGACAAGTATCGAGATTCAGTTGGCGACAATGTGCGCGCCAGGTACTAGACGCATTGGAGGCCGTGGAGACGGTGCATGGGCGCGAAAGTTGAGTCGGTACGCATCTTGGGCGTTCGCGTGGATAACGTGACGACCGATCAGACGTTGCAGATCATGGCGCAGTATGTGGCCGAGAGATGCTTTCATCAGATAGTCACGCTCAATCCCGAGTTCGTGATGCTGGCGCAACGCGACGCCGCTTTCCGCGTAGTGCTTGAAGAAGCTAATCTGGCCCCGCCTGATGGCGCCGGATTGCTCTGGGCGGCGCGCGTTTTGGGGCAGTCGTTACGCGAACGAGTAACAGGGTCCGATACCACGCCGTTGATCGCTCAGATGAGCGCGGAACGGGGTTATCGGCTGTTTTTTCTGGGCGCCGCGCCCGGTGTGGCTGACAAGGCGGCGCAGATATTGCGCGCGCGTTATCCGGGGGCGCAGATTGTGGGCGTCTATGCCGGCTCTCCCGATCCCGCCGAGACCGATGAGATCTTGGCGCGTATCGCAGCAGCGGCGCCCGATTTTCTGCTAGTGGCGTTTGGCGCGCCCAAGCAGGATTTGTGGATTCATCGCCACCGCGACCGATTAACTGTGCCGGTATGTATGGGAGTGGGAGGTACGTTCGATTTCATCGCCGGCGTCACGCCGCGCGCGCCTAAATGGATGCGCGATCACGGCCTGGAATGGCTCTATCGGCTGTGGCGCCAGCCCTGGCGCTGGCGGCGTATGTTGGCTCTGCCTCGCTTTGCCTGTAGGGTGATCCGCCAGAGACTAGCGCAAAGGAGTGGATCATGAAAGGTTCGCCCGTGCATAGGGTTCGTTGGATCGCGCTGCTCAGCGTCATTGCGTTGATCCTTGTTGCAGCAGTTGGCCCCAGACCAGCGTTAGCCGCCGACCCCGTCCGGCTAGACAAAGTGGATGCCTATGTAGTAGTGCTGGCCGATGGCCGCCTCAATGTGCGCTATACGCTCACCTTTACCGAACTAGAGGCGGGTCGCGACCGCATCCGCGAGCTGGGCAAGTTCCCCACACCCCACACCATTGTCTCTACTAGCGGCAAAGGGCCGGACGGCGCTTTTACAGTTCGGCTTACCGGCGGGCCAGATACCTATGCAGTGATTTTCGAAAAGCCGACCCGCCAGAACCAGCAATACGAGATCATGGTGCGCTACACGGTGGATCGTTCAGTGTTTGACGATACTCCCGTTAATGGCAAGCCCTATCGCGCCATAGGTTGGGCGCCTTTCGAGTGGACATTGCCGATTGCCGTCCAAGAGATTCGCTATGTGCTGCCTATTGAGCTATCCGCCGACATCACACAGCCGGAACAAGTGACCGACGCTATTGTGGATGCTACGGGCCTATTGACCAAAGATACGTCCGCATTCGACCGTTGGGTTTATTTCCCCACACCCGATGAGGCGTCGGGCAAAGTGTGGCTTTCGTTGTTCGTTAGCAGCAAGAATTTAGCGCCCCAGGAAAAGTTGATACCCGAGTTCTACTTGCCCGGCGAGTTCATCTCTACTACCAAAGAGACCGAGATCCCCTTGTATCTGCCCACTGCCCTACCTGCTCAGGGGGCTGCGCCCACCGCCGAAGCTAAAGGTTTTTTGGGTATGCCGCCGGAAGCGCGGGGCGTTACCTATTGCATCGGGGCTTTTGTGACGCTGGGCGTGCTGCCGCTCATCGCCTGGGCCATGCGCAAGCGCAAGGCCAAACCAGTGTACGAGCCACCCGAGATCGAGATCGAAACTTTTCAGACGCCTGGCGTTGTGCCCGACCTGAGCGCCATCGAAGCTGCGTTCTACATGGGCAACTCGACCAAGACCGTAGCCCTGATCGTTATGGCGTTGGAGCAAAAGGGCGTGGTGAACATTGTGAACCGCGCACCGCTGCAAATGGAAATCCTCAAACATGAGGTCAAGTTGGCCACTTACGAGCAGGCTTTGCTCGATGCCATCCAGGAAGATGGCACTATTGCCAAAGACAAGATTCCGGCCATTCTGTCGGCGGTAGCTGCGGTGATCCAACCCAAGATGTGGAACGCCGACCCCGAAGCGACCCGCCGCACCTATCAGCGGCGGATTGATACCGCTTGGGATGAATATGAACGCGACTGGCGCCAGGGCCGACCCCGACCAGCATCAACCGGCACGTACTGGCCGTGGATCATCCTCAGCGACCGCCCCATAAGGCCGGCCACCGCCAACGCAGGGACACCGGGGCCTGGACCATTGGCCACGGCAGCAGAGGAAGCAATCAGGCCGCTGGAGACAATGGCCAATGATCTCACGCGCAGCATCGAAGAGACCGTCACCGGCACGGTGATGCGCGTCGAACGCGGTGTGGGGCAAATCTTGGGCGACAAGACGCCCGATGGCGCCGAAGCAGGATACGACGCTTGTCATTCGGCCTG
>CAZYPJ010000012.1:26141-30493 GCA_964649365.1 uncultured Anaerolineales bacterium
CACAGCTCCTGTCATTGGTCCTGCGTCCACGCTGCGTGCGACTCGCCCTGCGTCCACGAGGCCTGCCATAGCGCTTGTCCCTGGGCGTGCTTGTGTCATAGCGCCTGTCACAGCGCCTGCCATTCGGCCTGTGTGAGCCGGTTCTAATTTGGAGCATAGCGTGGAACTCCTGGATTTGCAGCGCCTGGCTACCGAACTGGTCAACTCGACGCGCGAATACATCTACATCCGGCCCGAGGACGGCTTGATCATCCTACGCCCCAATCGGCTGCATCATTTGAACGAGACGGCCACGCTGATGCTGGATAGGCTCTATGGCAACCCCACTGGGCCTAACGTGGAAGCAGTCGTCACGGCGGTGGTCGAACGGTACCACATTGCGCCCGAGCGGGCGCGCGACGATCTTGGCAAGTTGCTTATCAGCCTATCATCGCTGTTGAATGGTCGGGTGTGCGGCGCGCCGGCCGTCAAGCAGACTCCCTACGGCAGCCACCAGCGCGAGCTGCCGGTGCTCTCCGAGATCGCGCTCACCTACCGTTGCCAGAATCGCTGCACCTTTTGTTACGCCGACGCCCCTCGGCGCGGGCGCGAGGTGGCCGAGATGACCACCGCAGAGGTCAAGGTGATTCTCGACCGCATCTACGACGAGGCTCACTGCCCCACCGTCTCCTTCACAGGGGGCGAGCCAACCTTGCGCGATGATTTGCCTGAATTAGTAGCCTACGCCAAAAGCAAAGGGATGCGCGTCAATCTCATCACCAACGGCTTACGTTGCGCCGAAGCCGATTACGTCGCTGCTCTTGCTGGGGCGGGGCTGGACTCGGCCCAGGTGAGCCTGGAAGGCGGCTCAGCGGCGATCCACGACGCCATCACGCAACATCCCGGCTCGTGGGGCAAATCGGTGCAGGCGGTACACAACTTGAGGGCGGCGGACATCCACATCCACACCCACACCAACACCACCATCTGCGGCGGCAACCGCCAGCACTTGATCGAGCTGGTAGATTTCATCGCCGACGAGCTACACTCTGAGTATTTCTCGATGAACATGGTCATCCGCACCGGCACGGCGCTCGATCACGCCCAGGACGACATTCGCTATACAGAAATCGGGGCGATCATCGAGGCCGTGCAGGCGCACGCCCGGGTCAAAGGCGTGCGCCTGGTGTGGTATTCGCCTGTGCCCTACTGCCTGTTCAACCCCGTGCAAGCGGGGTTGGGGTCTAAATCGTGCGCCTGCGTGGACGGCCTCATCTCGGTCAACCCAGCGGGCGAATTGCTCCCTTGCTCTAGCTTTGAGCGAGGCATCGGCAATCTGCTGCGCGACCCGTTCGATAAGGTTTGGTACTCGCGCACGGCGCTTTACTGGCGCCGCAAAGAATTCATCCCCGCGATCTGTCAGCGCTGCCAAATTCGCGACATTTGTTGCGGCGCATGTCCGCTCTATTGGGATGAACGTCGCGGATTCGACGAACTGCGCCCGGTGGCCCCAGGCGGGCCGCCTTGGGCGAAATTGATCTGGAACGTCAACAAAGCCTTGTGGTCGGGCACTTATGGCGTCGGCCTACGCAAACCCTAGTGACGGAGGCGATGGTATGGCCAAACCCGAAGAGCGTGTCTATCGGATGAAACTGGACGAGTTTCACCGCTATCTCGATGATAAGCGCCGGGAGCTAGAAGCTTGTTATCACGAAATCGAAGAGATTCAGTTCCAGTTCAACGACATTTTCAAGCGTGAATTGGCTGCCTGGCAAGACAAATTCGGCTTTTGCTTGCCGCGCGTTATGATGCAGCGCAAGGAGTTACCGGCCGAGTTCGCTGCACAGATTGACCGAGCGGAACAGCAAGAGCGCGAACGGCTGCTCGCGGAGATCGCCGACCTCGAACGCGAGATCACCGAGGGTCGCACCAGAATGGACAAGCTCCTGGCCGAGGCGCAAACGGCCACCGAGACCTTGCGCGAGGCCAATCCGCAGATCAATGCACGCGAAGAAGAGATCAAAGCCACGATCGTGCGCCTTCAAAACGAATATACCACGGCCTTTGAAGAGATCGAAGCGCTTAAATCCTCGGCTGGGTGGTTCACTCGAGCGTCCAAGATCAATCGCCTCAAAAAAGTGCAACGTACCGCCAAAGAGCAGCAAGCGCGCGCCATGCAACAACTGCGCCAAGTGCGCCAGGAATGGCTCACCCAAGTGCAACAATCGGGCGAGACGCAATCCAAACTCCGGCAAGATTGGCAAGAGATGGGCGTGCGCGTCTCGCAAGCGCAGACTCGGCGCGATCATCTGCGAGCCAATCTGGACGCATTGGCCGAACAAGGCGGCGTGCAACATGTACTCGAGGAGCTAAAAGAGGCCCCTGCTGTGCCCGGCGAGTTGGGCGAGGCGCTGCAAGATCTGGCCCGGCGCAATCAGGTGCGCAAAAACTATGAGGAGGGCTTGCGCAGCGTGGCTGAGGCGCTGGGCTTGACCAAAGGCGTAGGCGAGGGGCTGCAACGCTTTCAACGCAGTGTGGGCACAGTGTTGCAAGAACAACGCCGCTACAACCTCAAGGAAGTGCAAGTACCCGTGTCTCACTTTGCGGCGGCGCTCAATGAGACCTGGAAGGATCTGCGCGGCAAAGTCCAAGATGAAAAGTATATGGGCACGCACCCGCTCGAATTCAGCCAGATCGTCAAACGTTACATTCAAGAGCGATTGACCGATGCGAACATTCAGCGCCTCTTTGAGGAAATGGGCGAGGCGCTTAACAAAGCTACATCAACCTGGAAATGACAGCAATTTACCAGCCGAGTTTATACTAGGGAGAACAAAATGAAAAAGCTGGGCGCGATTTTGCTCGCTATCCTTTCGATTCCGTTCTTCACATTTGGTCTGCTGTTCCTGATCGCTGCGACGAGCCAGGCGAGTCGCGGCTTGGTAGGATTGGCGCTCCTAGCCATTGCCACTTTTCTGTTGATTGTTGGTTTGAGGCAATTGCGTCGTTTGGCCGCCATTGATCCCGAAACGCTCAAGACGGGCGCTGTTGGGCTGGCCCGTCGCTTGGGGGGCGAATTGACCATCGCCCAACTTCGCGCCGAGTATCGCATCTCACAAGATTTGGCCACCCGAGTAATCGAAGGGTTGGAAACCGAGGGTGTTTGTACTCGCGAACAACGTGAAGAGCGCACGGTGTATGTATTCAAAGGATTGCTCCCCTCATTGGCCGAAAAAGCTTGCCCCTATTGCGGCACCAAGCTGCCTGTGCGCGAGGCGCTGCGCAAATGCCCTAATTGCGGCGCATCTCTCGAAATCGTCAAGAGCTGATGCCAAGATGGTTGATGGGCCGCGGTCGAGCTAGGGCATGGCGCGTGGGCGCCTTATGGGCAGGCGCGATATTGGCTTGCCTATTCTTGGCAACCATAGCGTCGGGGTGCGGCCCTATCGCTTTGGAGCTGCCGCCCGATAACCCAACGCCTACAGCCCACACTTCTGGCGTGTTCGAGGGTAGTCCGTCCGCAGCGCCCCAGCCTTCGCCCACCCCGACGGCGACGGCCACCCCTGATCTCATTGCATACTTGGCATACACCCCTATGCCTCCACGCGACTATGTGGCGCTGGTCAGCAGTTTACGCGACGGCGACCCGATCTCGCACACCGTGCGCCCCAATCCACAATCGTTCGCCGTAGGAGATGTTGAGCAGTTCTGGATCAGCGACCTGGACGCGAGTCGGACGTATCAAATTACGGCCACCTTGCGCCTGCAAACAGATCACGTTCAGATGTGGGTTCAGAGCGATGCAGATATCGAGCAAGAAGCGCTAGCGCGTTCGGCGCAGAGCTTTGAAGAGCACATCTATCCCACCAATCGCAAACTGTTTGGCTCCGAATGGACGCCGGGCATTGACGGCGACCCTCATCTAGTAGTATTGAATGCGTCATTCAGTGGGGCGGCAGGGTATTTTTCCAGCGCCAACGAGTACACTCAAGAGATCAACCCTTACAGCAATGAGCGCGAGATGTTTGTGATGAACCTCAACGCTCTTCAGCCAGGCGCATCCTCATATGATGCCGTCTTGGCCCACGAATTCCAGCATATGATTCATTGGCGCCAAGATAGCAATGAAGACGCCTGGTTGAACGAAGGGCTATCCGAATTGGCTGAGCAACTCAACGGCTTTAGTTGGCCAGCAGTCGCTGTCAAGGGCTTTGCCGCCGATCCCGACCTTCAACTTGACACCTGGAGCGATGACGCCAGAATGGGGGATCACTATGGGGCATCCTATCTATTGGCGCGTTACGTGTACGAGCGTTACGGCGCAGAAAGCATCCTCGCGCTGACGCAGGAATCAGCCAACGGCGTTCTTGGGC
>CAZYPJ010000012.1:30503-33048 GCA_964649365.1 uncultured Anaerolineales bacterium
GCAGCAACAGCCTGCCGCGTCTTTTGAGGCATTATGGGCCGATTGGATCGTGGCCAACGCCCTGGATCGGCCCGATTTAGGCAATGGCTATTACGGCTATGCCGAATGTGATGTAAGCGCAGCCAGTCAGCAAGTGATGACTTACCCCTATACGATCTTGGGCGACGTACATCAATATGCCGCCGATTACTGGGAGTTGCTGCCCTCACCCGATGCTCTCAGTACAACAGCATCATTGCAGATAACCTTCATTGGAGATCGTGAGGTCGCATTGACCCCCAACGAGCCGACCAGCGGGCAATATCAGTGGTGGTCGAATCGGGGCGATTCAAGCCATTCCTACTTGGAGCGATCCTTCGATTTGCGTGGCATTACAACGGCTACTCTATCCTACAATCTATGGTACGATATCGAGGCAGGGTGGGATTACGCCTATGTGCGCGCATCAACCGATGGCGGCCAGAATTGGAAACTACTAGTAGGAAAGTACACCACAGATTACAACCCTAACGGCAACGCACTCGGGCCGGGTTATACGGGCAAATCGGGCGTTACGGTGCAGGGCGCTGCCAGCCAAGAACCACAATGGGTGCGCGAAGAACTGGATTTGAAGGCCTACTGCGGACATGAGATATTGCTGCGCCTGGACTATGTGACCGACGACGCCGTCAATGGTAAAGGATTGTGTCTGGATGATTTTGAATTGACGGCTATTGGCTACCAAGATGACGTCGAATCGGACGATGGGGACTGGCAGGCGGCGGGCTTTGTACGACACAACAATCGTTTGCCGCAGCGCTATGTTGTGCAAGTCGTCGAGTTTGCGCCAGAGCCGCGCGTCAGGAGATTGCCGATAGGCGCTAACGGGCGCGGAGAACTGGAGATCAAAGGGCTCGGTCAAGAGGTGCAGCGCGCTTTGCTGATCATTTCGGCTGTCACGCCAGTGACGACCGAGTCAGCCAACTATCGAGTGCAATTCATACAAGATTGAGTCATCGAACCTATAAAAAAGGGGCGCCATGCGCCCTTACAGCACTTCTCGCAATCGCGCAAGCAAAGCCGCTTCCTCGCGAGGTAGAACTGTGCGCAGATCGAGCATCACGCGATTCTCTTCGATGCGCGCCACAATCGCGGGTTTGCCGGTGCGCAATTTGGCTGCAAACTCGGCAGGATGTTCCACAGAAAGCGCGATCAACGCCGTGGGCAACGACTCCTCGGGCAACGACCCGCCGCCAATCATCGAGCGCCCTGCGACCAACATACAATACGCCGAACTAAGCGCATCCACCAATGCCTGCGCCCGCGCAGCAATCGCCTCGGCCGTCAGAGTCATCATCTGCCAGATGGGAATCTTGGTCAACGCTTCGCCCTTGATATAATGCAAAAGGTTCGCTTGGATACCTGCGATGGTCGTTTTATCCACCCGTAGCGCACGGGTGAGAGGATGCTTGCGAAGACGCGCCACCAGGTCAGCTTTGCCTACGATGATCCCCGCTTGCGGCCCGCCGAGGAGTTTATCGCCGCTAAAAGTGACAAGATCGGCTCCGGCGGCGATGCTCTCTTGCACCATCGGCTCGTGGGGCAGGCCAAGAAGCGCCGTATCGAGTAATGTGCCGCTGCCCAGGTCATCCAGAAGCATCAGGCCGCGTTCATGGGCCAACTCGGCCAATTCGAGCAACGATGGTTGGTGTACAAAGCCCATGATACGAAAGTTGCTCGAATGCACTCGCAATAACGCCGCTGTCTGTTCAGTAATGGCCTCGGCATAGTCGCGGCCATAGGTGCGATTGGTGGTGCCCACCTCGATTAGGCTGGCTCCGCTCTGCGCCATCACGTCGGGAATGCGAAAGCCGCCGCCGATCTCGACCAGTTGGCCGCGCGATATGACTACCTCGCGCCCTTTGGCCAGCGCCGACAGAGCGAGCAAGACCGCACCTGCATTGTTATTAACCAACAGCGCGGCTTCGGCGCCTGTCAAGCGACACAACAATGCCTCGGCATGAACATAGCGCGATCCGCGCTCGCCCAGGTCGAGGTCGTATTCCAGGTTACTATATCCGGCGCCCGCCATCTGCATGGCTTGCAGGGTCTCGTCGCTGAGCGGTGACCGCCCCAGGTTGGTATGCAACACTACACCCGTGGCATTGATGACGGGCTGAAGCGTAGGAGAAACGACAGATCGAAGGTGCGCCAATACATCTTCAAGCAACGCCCCTTCACCGGGGAAAATGCGACCTGCTAGAATCTCGCTTCGCTGAATCTCAAGAACCTCGCGCGCAGCGTTCAGAACAATCTCGCGTCCATAAGCATCTATTGGTTCTGCCAAGATGGGGTGTCGCAGAAGTCTGTCTATGCTGGGAAGTTTGCGCACTTCTCCATTAGGGAAGGGTTGCGCAGAGTCTGGTACCATCGTGCATCCTCATGGGGTAGTCGGCGCAGAGTCGAACTGAGTGGAGTATAACTGGGGACAAGAAAAGAGGCAAACTATACGGTGACATAAAAAAACAGGTTTTCTTGGCGATGACCTACTCTTCCGCCCCGTCGC
>CAZYPJ010000013.1:0-31932 GCA_964649365.1 uncultured Anaerolineales bacterium
GATGTGCGGGGTCATAACACCACACGCGCAATACATCCTGGCAACGCTCAGCCAATTCGGTGAGACCAAGACGGATAAGATGCTGTTTCTCTAGGGTCGCCAGGGTGGTTTCATCCAGCGCCTCGTCGGAGCTATTGGGGGCGATACGGCGGCATTCACCCCATGTTATCGCCATCAGCCAACGACCAAGGCGCGGCTCAGCGCGATGTGTACCCAGTTGATCGCGCAGCGTCGCCAGTGTGGCCAAACTCACAGCATCGGCCTGACGATCGTTTATACCCGCTCTGACTGAGACTGCGCCCACGAGCTGGATATAGCGTTCCACCAAAATATCCCAGGCCTGGCGTTGCCCCTGCAAGCAAAGCGCGACCAATTGCGCATCCGACGCGATATGACTCATGCTTGCCCCGCACTAAGGATTCTGGCTGCCCTATGATAAACCACTGGCTGTGGATGTCAACCGTCTCTGTGGGTAGAGACAACAAAGCGCCTGAACAGCAGAGCAGACGCTGACCTCTCGGTCTATGCGGCTTCTCCGATCAAGCGCTCTATTTGTATGAGCCCGGCTACAATCACTTCCCGATCCAAGGCCCCTACTCGCTCAACAGCCGCGCGATGGTCTCGACATACAGCTCATGCTCGACGGCGTGAACACGTTGCTCCAGGTCGTACAGGGTATCTTGGGGATAGATGGAGACGATGCGCTGGGCGATGACGGGGCCAACGTCTACGCCCTCGTCGGGCGCATAGTGGATCATCACGCCAGTGTGAGTAATCTCGCCGCGCTGAAAGGCCTCATAGGCGCGCGCGATGGCATCTACGCCAGGAAACATGCCGGGCAGCGCCGGATGGATGTTGATGACGCGGCGCGGATAGTGCTTGAGAAAGGCCATCGAAAAGACGTGCATCCAGCCGGCCATTACCACCAGATCTATGGGGTAGGCGCTGAGCTTGTTCGCGAGGTCGGCGTCGTATTCTTCGCGGCTGCGGCCGGCGTTGCGATAGGGCAACAGTGGGTGATAGATGGTGGGAATGCCGTGCTGCTTGCTTGCCTACTGTGACCGCCTGTTGGAGAGACATGAGACCACCACCGCCACACGTGTCTCGGGCAACCGGCCCGATTCCGTGGCGTCGATGATCGCTTGCAGATTCGAGCCATTTCCCGAAACCAACACCGCCAGATGCTTCATACGAGCCTGACCCTTTCGCCCTCAGCGCGGACGACCGCCTCGCCAATGACATATGCCTCGCCCTCTACGGCGGCCAGTACTGCATCCACATCGGCGGGTGCAACGATCACCACCATGCCCACGCCCATGTTGAACACGCGGTACATCTCGTCGTGATCTACCTCACCCCGCTGTTCGATCAAGCGGAACAGCGGCGGAACCTGCCAGGCGTCGCGGCGCACGATGACGCTGATGTTTTCGGGCAGGATGCGGGGGATGTTGTCCACAAAGCCGCCGCCCGTCAGGTGCGCCAAACCCTTGATGGCCACGGCGCGGCGGATGGCGCGCACGGGGCTGAGGTACGAACGGTGCGGTTCCACCAACGCCTGGCCGAGCGTCTGACCCAGCAGGTCGGCGTAGCGGTCATAATCGTTGCGGTCAAAGATGCGGCGCACCAACGAAAAGCCGTTGGTGTGCAAGCCGCTGGAGGGCAGGCCGAGCAGCATGTCGCCCGGGGTGATAGACGATCCATCTATGATCTCGTCGCGCTCTACCAGGCCGATGATCGTGCCCACCAGATCCATCTGCCCGGGCGCATAGACGCCGGGCATCTCGGCGGTCTCGCCGCCCAGCAGGGCGCAACCCGCCTCTTGGCAGGCGGCGGCGGCCCCGCCCACGATGGCGGCGATCACCTGCGGGTCGAGCTTGGGCGCGGCCACGTAATCGAGGAAAAAGAGCGGCTCGGCCCCCTGCACCAGGATGTCGTTGACGCAATGACCCACGATATCCCAGCCCAGCGTTTCATAGCTGCCCAGGGCGCAAGCCACCACGGTCTTGGTGCCCACGCCATCGGTAGAGGCTACCAGCGCGGGGGCGCGCATTCCTTGCAGGCGACTCACGTCGAACAGGCCGCCGAACGCGCCGATGCCCAACAACACTTCGGGGCCATAGGTGGCGCGCACAGCCTGGCTCATTAGCTCGACGGCTTTGCTTCCGGCGTCAATATCCACACCCGATGCAGCATAGGCGCTCTTGGTCATCGGCTCACCTCTTTGCCAGGCCCTTGGCGCCGATATCGCGGCGACACATGGCCCCTGGCCAATGAATGAGATCTACTGCGGCATACGCCTGGCGGATGGCCTGTGGCAGATCGTCGGCCCAGGCGGTAACGCCCAGCACGCGACCACCCGCTGTCAGCACGCGGTCGCCGTCGCGTTGCGTGCCGGCGTGAAAGATCACCGTGTTGGGCAGGCTAGCGGCCTCGCGCAAGCCACTGATCTCATAGCCCTTTTTGTAGCTGCCCGGGTAGCCAGCCGAGGCCATCGCCACGCACACACACGAGCGTGCGGCCCAGTTCAATGAGACCTGGTCAAGCTTACCCGCGATGCAGGCTTCGATTACGGTGACGAGGTCGGTCTCTAGGAGGGGCAAGATGACTTGCGCTTCGGGGTCGCCAAAGCGACAGTTGAATTCGAGCACCTTGAAATCGTTATCTTGGACCATCAGCCCGGCGTAGAGCACGCCCACATAGGGCGCGCCGAGGCGGGCCATGCCGTCTACAGTGGGTTGCAATACCTCGGCCACCACGCGGCGGCGTAGCGCATCGTCGAGCACCGGCGCCGGGGCGTAACACCCCATGCCGCCGGTGTTGGGGCCGCGGTCGCCGTCGAACACGGCCTTGTGATCTTGGGCCAGCGCCATGGGGGCCACCGTGCATCCGTCGCAAAAGGCCAATACGGACACTTCTTGCCCCGTCAGACATTCTTCGATCACCACTTGGTCGCCGGCCGCGCCAAAGATGCGCTCGCGTAGGATCTGGCGCAGCGCCTCGCGGGCTTCGCTATCGGTGCGGCAGACCATGGCGCCTTTGCCGGCGGCCAGGCCATCGGCCTTGATCACGATGGGCGCAGGATGTGCGTCGAGGTAGGCCAACGCCTGGTCGTAATCGGCAAAGGTGCGGTAGGCGGCGGTGGGGATGCCGTGGTCGCGCATAAAGTCTTTGCTGAACACTTTGGACGATTCCAACCGCGCGGCGGCGGCGCTCGGCCCAAAGACGGCCAGACCAGCGCGTTGCAGCGCATCCGTCAGCCCCAACGCCAACGGCGCTTCGGGGCCAATCACTACCAGGTCAAAACGCTGTTCGCGCGCATAGGCGGTCAGCCCCGCCACATCCTCCGCCGCGATAGGCACGTTGACGGCCAATTCGCCCGTGCCGCCGAGGCCCGGCGCGATGAGCCCCTCGCGCACCCAACGCGACCGACACAGCGCCCACACCAGGGCATGTTCGCGCCCCCCCGACCCAACGACCAGAACCTTCACGCTACCTCGCCTCCTCGACTGCGGCGCAGTATTCGGGCTTGCTGGCCGCAAAACCGCCGGCCTTTTGCTCGAAAGGATATTCACCGTTGAAACAGGCCACGCAGAACTCTCCCATCGAACGCTGGCTGGCGCGGATCAACCCCTCTAGGCTGAGATAGCCCAGCGAATCGGCGCCGATTTTGCGGCGGATTTCCTCCACCGACAAGCGATGGGCGATCAACTCGTCGTAGGTGGCCATATCCACGCCCATAAAGCAGGGGTGCTTGATCGGCGGCGACGAGATGAGCATGTGCACCTCGGCGGCGCCGGCTTTGCGCAACAGCTCGACCGTGGGGCCGCTGGTGTTGCCGCGCACGATGGAATCATCTACCACAATAATGCGTTTACCCTTGAGCACCTGTGACAGCGGGTTAAACTTTAACGCGATGCCTGCCTTGCGCAGCCGATCGTTGGGCGAGATGAAAGTGCGCCCGATGTAGCGGTTTTTGATGAGGCCCTCGGAATAGGGAATGCCCGATTCCTGGGCGTAACCGATAGCCGCCGGCGTGGCCGAATCGGGCACTGAAATGACCAGATCAGCCCCTATAGGATACTCGCGGGCCAGTTCGCGGCCCAATTCCTGGCGCACCTCGTGGATCAATTGCCCGCCGATGATGCTATCGGGGCGGGCGAAATAAATGTACTCAAAAATGCACAAATTGGGCTTCCCCGCCGGCGCGCCATCGAGGCTTTGCGCGCCCTGCTCGTTAATCATCACAATCTTGCCGGGGGCGATCTCTTGGATGTCGCTGGCGCCTACGGTCTGCAGGGCGCAACTCTCAGAGGCCACCACCCAGCCGCCGTTGAGTTTGCCCATGCACAGCGGGCGAAAGCCCCACGGATCGCGCACGGCAAACAGCGCGTCGCGGGTGAGGATGGTGAGCGAATAGGCCCCCAGGGCTTTAGTCATCAGATCGCGGATGCGTTTGAGCCAGGTATCGCCCTGGGCGCCGGCCAACATCTGGATCATCACCTCGCTATCGCAATACGAAGTGAGGCCCACGCCACGCGCGAACAGCTCTTGACGCAACTCTTCGGTGTTCACCAGGTTGCCGTTGTGCGCCAGCGCAATCGGCCCCAATGCCGATTCGAGCAAAAAGGGCTGCGCGCTCACCCGCCGCGACGAATCGGCGGTGGAATAACGCGTATGCCCGATGGCGATGTGCCCTTCCAGGGGGGCCAGGTCTTCTTCTTTGAACACCTGCGATACCAACCCCATCTCTTTATGTAGGTTGATATAACGCCCGTTGGATACGGCGATGCCGGCGCTCTCTTGGCCGCGATGTTGCAACGCATACAGGCCAAAAAAGGTGATGCGGGCCACCGCCTCGCCCCGGCCATAGATGCCAAAGACGCCGCAAGCTTCTTGCGGGCGATCCATGGGCGACAGGTCTTCCAGCATGTTACCTCTCCACAATAGAACTAACGATTAATGTCCCGATCAGCAGCGATGATGCTGTCGGTCATTTCCGCTTGATAGGCCGCAACGCGCACGCGTAGGGCTGGGTCGGCCAGGGCCAACAACTTGGCCGCCGCCAGCGCCGCGTTCGCCGGCTCCAAGATCACCAATGGCGCCACGCCGCTAGGCATCCGCAGCGACGAAAAAATATCGGCCCCGCCAAAAGCAGGCGAGGTCGGCGGGCAGGTGATGACCGGCCAGATGGTGTTGGCGTCGGCCATGCCCGCCAGAGCGTTGGAGCGCCCCGCCACGCCGATGAACACCAGCGGCTCGGTCGAACGATTGTATTCATCGAGCGCATCGAGCAGATAGCGCGGGCTTTTGTGCGCCGAGGCGATGCGCAACGCATAGGACACGCCCAACACTTCAAGCTGGGCGGTGATCTGCTTGACGTGATCGAGGTCGCTCTTGGACCCCATCAAAATGACGACTCGTCCGGCCATGATGCTCCCCCTGCGAAAGGTTATTCCTCGACGAACCGGTCGGTCATCTCGGCCACTTGAGCGTATTTGTTCAGCAGCGCCAACAGTCCCTCGTCGGTTACTTGAGGCATGTTGCGATAGATCTGCTTATCGAGCATCTTGGATTTATCGCCGCCGGGCCAGATGCGCCACGAGTCGTTGTCAATCACGTCGGCCACCAGCAGACGGCCATCCGCCGACGCGCGCCCGAACTCGATCTTACAATCCACCAGGGTCACGTTTTGCTCGGCCCAAGCGCGTTCGAGGATCTCGAACACGCGCCGCCCTGTGGCGCGCATGGCGTCGATCTCGGCTTGGCTAGCCACACCCATCGCGACGATCTGTTCATCGGTGACGAGCGGGTCGTGCTGGGCGTCATCCTTGTAAAAGAACTCGACCACCGTCGGGTCAAAGCGCGTCCCTTCGGTCACATTCGCATTACGCTTCAAGTACGATCCAGTAGCGATGCGCCGCATGACGACTTCCAGCGGGATCATCGCGCAGCGCGTGACAACGTTGATATGGTCGCCCACCATGCCGATATAGTGCGTGGCCACGCCCTCGTCCTCCAGCCTGTAAAAAACGTTGGAGGTGGTGCGACACGCCAGCGCCCCCTTGCCGGGCAATTCGTTACGCCGCGCGCCATCGCCAGCGGTGATGCCGTCTTTGTGCACCATATAGATCACATCCGGCTTGGTCGGATGGGCATAGATGATCTTGGTTTTGCCTTCAGCCAACTTGGCGCCGAGTTCGACCGATCCGAAAACCATGGTAAATCTCCTTATTTTGATCGCAGCGGCGGAGCGCGTCGCAAAAGTCAAAGGTCTCTATGGTCTAGGCTATCTCCTGCGTAGGAGCGCGACGTGTCGCGCCCACCATATGGCGCATCCCTAGCGACAATACTCACGTATCGCCGCGACCAGCTCGCGGCAGCGGGCTGGGGCGTCGCCGGCGGTGGCGCCTGCCGACATGATGGCACGAATCCGCTCAGCAGGCAAGTACGCCGCGATAGCCAGATCAGCCGTCAGCAGTTCGACCAGCGGATTCGCCTCGCCGCGTTGCACCGCAGCCCAGGCCGCCATGCTGCACTCGCGGATGCGCTCGTGCATCTCTTGGCGGCTGGCGCCCGATTTCGTCAGCTCCATCAACAACGGCTCGGTGGCGGCGAATGGGCCATATGTGGCCAAGTTACGCCGCAGCCCTTCGCGGTTGATCTGCAATCCCGCCACAATGCGCTGCGCACGCGACAGGATTTCGTCCACCGCCAGGAATGCCTCAGGCAGCGCCGAACGACGGTTGGCCGAATCGTCCAGGGTGCGCTCTAGCGCCGAATAGGCGGCGTTATCCCAGGCGACGCGCGGCAGCCCCGCTACAGCGCGCGCCAGCGAGCAGATGCTTTCGGATGAGACCGGGTTGCGCTTGAACGGCATGGCCGAAGACCCCACCTGCTGCCGCCCGAACGGCTCACTCATCTCGCCGAACAGCGGCGATTGCAACAAGCGCAGGTCGAGCGCGAACTTGTAGGCGCTCTGCGCTATGCCTGCCAATACGCTGAGCGCCTGGTAATCCAATTTGCGTGGATAGGTCTGCGTAGCTACCGGATAGGCCTCCAAGCCGAGCGCCTTCATCACGCGCGCTTCCAGCTCGCGGGGCGTCATCGCTGCGCGTTCGAGCAGATGCGCATACGACGCCGATGTGCCCACCGCCCCCTTCAATCCTTTGCCGCGCACCAGCGGCAACGTCGCATCGAGCGCACGCAGGTCTTCCAGAAAATCTTGGGCGTATTGCGCCAAGCGGTAACCCAACGTGGTCGGCTCGGCAGGTTGCAGATGGGTATAGGCCATGATGACGACGTTGGCCTCGGCCTCGACCCGGGCCGCCAATGCTTGCAGCAGCGCCGTCAGCCGCTGGCGGATGATCAGCAGCGATTGTTTGAGCCGCAGCGCGTCGGCATTGTCCTCAATATCCATGCTAGTCGCGCCCAGATGGATGATGGCGCCGCCTACAGGGCACTGCTCGGCGTAGGCGCGCACTTCAGCCATCAGGTCGTGGCGCAGTTCGACCTCCAATTCCTGAGCGCGCCGCCAGTTCACATCATCCTGGTGGGCGCGCAGATCAGCGACTTGCTCCGGCGTCACCAGCCCCGCCTCGGCCTGCGCCTCGGCCAAGGCCACCCAAATGCGCCGCCATAGCCGCCGCTTGCCGATCTCGGACCAGATGGCGCGCAATTCGACGCTGCCATAGCGCCAACTAAAAGGCGAGATATATTGCTCGTGCGTGTATTCGCTCATGTTCAGTATACTCGCTTTATGATACGGTTACCGTAAAAACTAGATAAAACGCGCCGCGGCGCGGACACCATTCTCAAACAGACGAATCCCCATACCGCCCGCCTCGCCGCGCGTCCAGCGCGGGTGTTGCTGGGGATAGATATGATCCTCAGGGTGCGGCATTAAGCCGAACACATTGCCAGCGGCGTTGCAGATGCCGGCCAGATCGTCCACTGCGCCATTAGGATTGGCGGGGTAGCCGGCGCGATCCAGCACAGCCACTGCGCGCGAGAGATTGGCTGCGTCCGCAGGGTTGACCAACGCCACATATTGCAGAGCGGCCAGCCCATCTTGCCACAGCGCCCGACGCGTGGTCTCATCGGGCAGCGCTAGGCGGCCTTCGCCGTGGGCCACCGGGCAAAGGATATCCTCCTCCAGTTCCTGTGTAAACAGGCAACGACTCTCGGCCACAGCGCGCAAGCGCACCCACCGGCATTCAAAATGGCCGCGCCGGTTAAAGGTCAACGTCACGCGCTGCGTAGGCGCCGGGCCAGGGAGATACCCCGCCTTGACCAGCGCCTGAAAGCCGTTGCAGATGCCCAACACCGGCTTGCCCGCCGAGACAAAAGCGTCGAGCGCCTCGCGGAAACGATGATAGAGGTCATTGGCCCACAAACGGCCCGCGCCCAGGTCGTCGCCATACGAGAATCCGCCGGGGAGCACCAGCATTTGGTAATCGTCCAGCCGTGCGCCGCCCGCGATCAGCCGGTTGATGTGGACGATCTCAGATCGGCCTCCCGCTTGATTGCAGGCCAGCGCGGCTTCGCGGTCACGGTTGGTGCCCGGCGCATGGAGGATCAGGATGCGCGGCTCAGTCATGGTTGCCCTCCTCTGCATGGTTCGCAAGATGCCCGCGCCAAGCCTGTTTCAGGGCCGCTACCGGCAGTGTAAAGAGTCTTTCGGCACCCTGGCCGCTAATAATACTCAGAATGGGCCTGGGAACCACCCGCCCAATGCAACCATAAGGCGTGCCAGCCAAGAACGCCTCGAACTCGTCGGCCTTTTGGGGCGACACTTCAACCACGTAACGTCCGTTGGATTCGGCATAAAGCCGCCAATCGTCGGCCCGCTCGGCGCCGGGGGCAGTGGCCACCTGACCCAGGTTGATATCGGCTCCCAGGTTGCCCGCCAGCGACATCTCGGCCAGCGCCACGGCTAGGCCGCCTTCGGAGCAATCGTGGCAGGCGCGCACCAGGCCGCCCGCGATGGCGCGATGCAGCGCCCGCGCGGTAGCCGGACCGGCCATAGCCGGGGCAGGAACCGCGCCGCCTTCCAGCCCGCGCACGCGATAGTAATACGAACCTCCAAGCTCAGGACGCGTTTCGCCCAACAGATAGAGCAAATCACCCGCTGCTTTGAGATCCATGGTGCAGGCGCGGCGCACATCGGGGACGATGCCCAAGGCCGAGATCAACAGAGACGGCGGGATAGCCACCTGCTGGCCGGTGATAGTGTCGGTGTACTCATTGTTCAGGCTGTCCTTGCCCGAAACAAAAGGCGCGCCATAGTGCAGGGCGCCATCGTAGCACCCCTGGCAGGCGCGCACCAGCGCGCCCATACGGTCGGGCAGGAGCGGGTTGCCCCAACAAAAATTATCCAGGATGGCAATGCGCTCAGGGTCGGCGCCCACGGCCACCACATTGCGCACCGCCTCGTCAATGGCGGCTTGCGCCATCGCATAAGGATCGAGCGCGCCATAGGCAGGGTTGAACCCGCAACCCAATGCCAGCCCCTTCCATGAAGGGAGCGTATCCAGCGGGCGCAGCACAGTCGCATCGGAAGGGCCGTCGTTCTCGACGCCGGTAAAGGGCTTGACCACCGTACCGCCCTGCACTTCGTGGTCATAGAGCCGCACCACATCCTCTTTGCTGCGGATATTGGGATGCGCCAGGATATCGAGCAGCGCCTGGGCCAATTCGTCACCGCTGGGTGCGCCGGTCTGTGGCTCGACGAGCGCGGGCATACGCCACACGCCCTTGAGCGTGCGCCGGGGGATGCCCGTGTGCAAGAATTCCATGGCCATATCGGCCACTACTCGGTCGCCATAGCGCAGGCACAAGCGTCCATCGTCGCGAAATGAGCCGATGACGGTCATCTCGACCGAATAGTCGTCGCAAATCTGCCGCAACCGCGCTTGGTTTTCGGGCGGAACGGCCAACACCATGCGCTCTTGCGCCTCCGAGAGCCAGATCTCCCAGGGTTGCAGGCCATGATATTTCAGAGGCACGCGCTCCAACTGCACGGTAACGCCGATGGTCTCTCCCATTTCGCTCACCGCCGACGACAGCCCGCCCGCGCCGCAGTCGGTGATGGCGGTATAGAGCCGCTCGTCGCGGGCGACCAAGATAGCGTCGAGCGTCCTTTCGGTGATGGGGCTGCCGATCTGCACTGCCCCGCCCGATGTCTCGCCGGTAGAATCGGTCAGTTCGATGGAAGAAAAGGTCGCACCGTGCAGACCGTCGCGGCCCGTGCGTCCGCCCAACACCACCACCAAGTCGTCGGGGTGCGCCTCGCGGGGATGGGCATTCACCGGCGCGATGCCCAGGCAACCGCAAAAAACCAAGGGGTTGGCGGTATAGCCCGGCTCGAACAAGATAGCGCCGTTCACCGTGGGAATGCCCATCTTGTTGCCGTAATCTTCCACGCCAGCCACCACGCCATTGTAGATGCGCCGGGGGTGCAGCACGTTGGCGGGCAATTGCTCGGTCGGGGTATTCAGTGGGCCAAAGCACAAAATATCGGTGTTGGCGATGGGCCGCGCCGAGACGCCGATGATATCGCGCACCACGCCGCCCACGCCGGTGTTGGCCCCGCCGAACGGCTCCAGCGCCGAGGGATGATTGTGGGTCTCGACCTTGAACGATACCTCGTATTCATCGGTGAAATCAATAATACCGGCATTGTCCACAAAGGCCGAGCGCACCCAGGGGGCGTTGATCGCGCGGGTCGCGGCCTGCAAATAGGTTTTGATGAGGCTATCAATACGCTCGCGCCGCTCGCCGGCCGGAGTGATCTCAGTATAATCCACGATCCCCTTGAAGGTCTTGTGGACGCAATGCTCCGACCAAGTTTGCGCCAGGCTCTCTAGTTCTACGTCAGTCGGCTCGCGGCCTTCGCGCCGAAAATAACCCTGGATGGCGCGCATCTCGGCCAAATCGAGCGAGAGCAATCGCTCGCGCGAAGTGCGCAGCAATTCGTCGTCGCTCATCGCCGTGATCGCCACCACCTCGGCGCGCATGG
Source organism: uncultured Anaerolineales bacterium (assembly GCA_964649365.1). GTDB lineage: Bacteria > Chloroflexota > Anaerolineae > UBA1429 > UBA1429 > CAZYPJ01. The sequence goes on from CAZYPJ010000013.1 coordinate 11,018, forward strand.
CTACCTCGGCAGGCTCAGCGCCCAAATGCGAGGCCAACTGACCCAACGCATAGTATTGGATCACATCATTGCACAGCAAACGTCGCGCAATCTCGCGCGCTTGCTCTCCACTTATTACGCCGTAGAGCAGATAACTCTGCGCCGAAGCGGCGGCGCGCAGCCCCGTCATGCCCAGCAAGTGCGCCCGTGCGCGCAGGTTATCGGCCACGCTATCGGTGACGCCCTGCAAGAAACCCACTTCGACCCGAATCGCGCCTACAGGCGCGGCCCATGGCGCATCGGCCAGGCCCCAGCTTGCCGTTTGGGTAATCGGGTCGGCTAACAGCTCAGCGATAAGCTGCGTTAGTTGCGCCTCGCTCAAATCGCCTCGCAGAAAATACAAGTCGTGACGTTCGACGCGCTCCACGCCCGCAATGCCCAGCGCAGTGATGTCGTCCAGCAGGTAATTTTCGCGCATCTCGCCCGGCAGCGGGCTAACCTCGACTCGATAGATACGCTCCACAGGCATTCTCCCTTATTAACCGCAGAGACGCAGAGCAATAGAGGAAGAGCTTGGACGCGGAACAATGCGGATAGGCGCGGATTTTCTGCTGATGCACTTGGTCAATCCGTGTTCTTCGCGTTCATCCATGTCCAAAATCATTGACCATCTATTCTTTGCTTCGCATCCTGCTTTATGGTTGCAATTGATAGTTCGGCGCTTCGCGGGTGATGATGATGCTGTGCGGGTGGCTCTCGACGTAACCGGCGTTGGTAATGCGCACGAACTCGCCCTTTTCGCGTAGCTCGGTTAGGTTGGCCGCACCCACATAGCCCATGCCCGAACGCAGACCACCCATCAATTGAAAGACGGCGTCGCCCAGCTTGCCTTTATAAGCCACGCGCCCTTCGATCCCTTCGGGTACCAGCTTGCCGCTGGCGCGCTCGGCAGTCTCGCCCTCGGCGGCAGCCTGACCAGAGGCGTAACGGTCGCGCCCAAAGCCGCCGCGCATGGCCCCGATGGACCCCATGCCGCGATATTCCTTGAAGCGCCGTCCTTCATAGATGACCAGCTCGCCCGGGCTTTCATCCACGCCGGCCAACAGGTTGCCCAGCATGACGCAGCTTGCGCCGGCGGCCAAAGCTTTAACGATGTCGCCCGAATAGCGGATGCCGCCATCGGCGATGATAGGGATACCGCGTTCGGCGGCAGCCTCGGCGCAGGTCATGATCGCCGTCAACTGGGGCATACCCACGCCAGCCACAATGCGTGTGGTACAGATCGAACCAGCCCCCACGCCCACCTTGATGGCCTCGGCGCCGGCAGAGATCAGATCGCGCACGCCCTCGGCAGTGACCACGTTGCCCGCAATGATCGAGACGTTGGGATACAGGCCCCGTAGCTTTTCCACAGCGCGCAACACCATTTCAGAATGGCCGTGGGCGGCGTCAATCGAGAGCACATCAACCCCCGCTTCCACCAACGCTGCCGCGCGGGCGGGCATATCGGCCCCTACGCCAAGAGCGGCCCCGGTCAACAAACGCCCCTTGCTATCCAGCGCAGCGGAAGGATAATCGCGTTTTTTCTGAATGTCCTTGACGGTGATTAATCCCTTTAGGTGAAAATTCTCATCCACCAGGGGCAGCTTTTCAATGCGGTGTTTTTGCAAAATGCGCAACGCTTCGGTGAACGTTGTGCCCAAGGGAGCCGTCACCAGCCCATCGGAAGTCATGCACTCGCTGACTAGGACGCTATCGTCCTCAGTAAAACGGATATCGCGGTTGGTGAGGATGCCGATCAGTTTTGGCCCCTCGGTGATGGGCACGCCCGAGATGTGATAGTTGGCCATGATCGCTTTGGCCTGCGCCAACGTGGCCGTAGGCGGCAGAGTGATAGGGTCCACGATCATGCCCGATTCGGAGCGTTTGACCTTATCCACTTCGCCGACCTGGTCATCAATCGAGCAGTTGCGGTGAATGATGCCCATGCCGCCCTCGCGCGCCAGGGCAATAGCCATGCGCCCCTCGGTGACAGTATCCATGGCCGCCGAGAGTACGGGCAGATTCAGGCGAATGCGCGCCGTAAGCTGGGTCGAGATATCCGTTTCGACGGGCAAAACCGCCGAGCGTCCCGGGATGAGCAACACATCGTCGAATGTGAGTCCATCAGTCCACCTCTGCGAAACTGACGCCATGTACATCCTCCTTGTCTCCAGAAACAAGCTCGCCCGTCCGCAAGGGGCAGGCGAGTTTCACACTTGTCCTTATATGGGCCAGCGGAGCGCGATCAAGTCGTTGCGCTCTGCGCCCACCGAAATCAGATCGGTCGGAATTTTCATCAGCTCCGAGATACGCCGACAATAGGCTTGGGCATTGGCGGGCAATTCCTCTAGGCTACGGGCGGCGCTGAGACTTTCCTTCCAGCCAGGCATCGCCTCATAGACGGCCTCGGCCTGTTCCAGCACCCGGGTGTCGAGCGGGTAATCTTCAGTCACTTTGCCGTCGGGCAAGCGATAGGCCACGCACAACTTTAGTTCATCCAAGCCGCTGAGCACGTCGAGCCGCGTTAGCGCCAGGCCGGTAAAGCCGTTGAGTCGCGCCGAATAACGCAAGCTGACCAAGTCAATCCAGCCGCAACGGCGACGGCGGCCCGTGGTCGTGCCATACTCGTTGCCGCGCTCCACGATCCAATCGCCGACGGCATCCTTGAGTTCGGTGGGGAACGGCCCCGCCCCCACCCGCGAGGTGTAGGTCTTGACCACGCCCACAATCTCGTTAATCATCACGGGGCTGATGCCCGCGCCCAAGCAAGCCCCCGCTGCGCTAGGCGAAGATGAGGTAACATAGGGGTACGTCCCCATATCCAGGTCGAGCATGGTGGCCTGCGCGCCCTCTAGCAGCACGTTTTCGCCCTTACGGAGGGCGTTATAGACTACCAGGCTGGTATCAGTAACAAAAGGCGCCAGCCGCCGAGCGGCCGGGGCGTAGGCTTCGACGATCTCTTCGACGGTAAAGGGCCGATGACCGAAGATCTGCGTCAATTCGGCGTTGACCCGATGCAGGGCAATGGCGGTCTGCTCGGCAAAGCGGTCGCGATCAATGAGATCTTGCATTCGCAAACCACGTCGGGCAGCCTTATCGGTATAGGCCGGGCCGATGCCGCGCTTGGTGGTGCCGATGGCGTGAGCGCCGCGCAGTTTTTCTTCCAACTCGTCCAGCAGCGGGTGATAGGGCATGACAATGTGGGCGTTGCCCGAGATGTAGAGGTTATCAGTGGCGATGTCGTTGGAGGCGAGCATATCCAGCTCTTCCACCAGGGCGGGAGGGTTGATGACCATGCCGTGCCCTAGCACCGCCGCCACATGCGACCTAGTGATGCCCGAAGGTACCTGGTGCAATTTGAGCAATTTGTCGCCGATGACCACGGTGTGCCCAGCGTTAGTGCCCCCCTGATAGCGCACCACCATGCTGGCTCGTTCGGCCAAGTGATCTACGATTTTGCCCTTGCCCTCGTCGCCCCATTGGGCGCCGAGGATGATGACGGCTGGCATGACGCCCCCTCTCGTCGTTGGCGCTGCGTGAACCTGGGAGCGCGTCAAAAATATAAAACGCCCCCTCACTGTGGCGCACGTCACTGGAGGAGACGCCTATGTCTGTGACTCTCGGGTCGAACAGATGCTGCTATTATAGCACAACCCGCGCGCGTTGGCAAAGCGAATACGAAAAATCAGCGATCAGTCGCCAGCGCATCCTCGCTGATGGCTGATCGCCGGTCGTTTTCTACCAAGTTAAGATTTCGGGAATGCCTCGATTCTCCAGCGAGCGCTGCGCTCCTTCCAAGATTTTGACTACGTTGTAGCCCACATAGCCGTTGCTGCGCGGCGTAGCCCCCTGGCGGATACACTGGAGAAAATGTTTACATTCGAGCTCGAGCGGCTCGGCCTCCGAGATGGCCGGCGTGGTGATATCGCCATAGCGGTAGGAGAGGCGGAACTGCTCCACCGTGTCGGAATAGGGCGGCGCATCTACGCCCTTGTCATAGATCTTGATCCGCTCGGTAGTCTCGACATCATCATAAACGATCATCTTTTTCGAGCCGACCACGGTGATGCGCCGAATCTTGCACGGATCGAGCCAACTCACACGGACATCGGCCATGACGCCAGTAGGAAAACTGAGCGTCACCCAGGCTACGTCGGCGATATTGGGCTGCACATAGGCCGCGCCGCGTGCGCTGACCTGATCGGGCTTCATCCCTAGAATGTAAAGCAAAATCGAGACGTCGTGCGGGGCGAGATCCCAAATAACGTTAATATCCTTCTGAAAGATGCCAAGATTTACCCGCGTGGCGTTGATGTAATATACCTTGCCTAGATTGCCTTTGGCGATATAGTCTTTTAGATACTCGACAGCAGGGTTGTATTCGAAGGTATGCCCTACCATTAACGTGCGCTGCCGTTCATCGGCCAGGCGCGCCAACTCTAGCGCCTCTTCCGAGTTGCGCGTGAGCGGCTTTTCGACGAGCACGTGCTTGTCGTGCAAAAGCGCCTGGCGCGCCATCTGAAAGTGGCTCGACACGGGCGTGGCGATGCCCACCGCCTCGACGGGAGAATCCAGCAGCTCATCATAGCTGGTTGTAGTAGCTACGCCAGGATAAAGCCCTTTGATGTGATCGAGCCGATCCTGGCGCAAATCGGCCACCATCGCGAGGTTCGAGCCGGGGATGGATTGAAAGTTGCGGATGAGTTTCGGCCCCCAATAACCGCAACCCACCACTCCCACGCTGACAGTCTTGACTTCTTTGGCAATCATTGGCTCTCCTCGTTTCTGGCTTGGCGACGAACGCATATTATCACGGCCAGCCCTAGTAGGCAAATGGTTCTATGCGATTTTTGTTACTTGCACAGAAACGGCAGGGCAACGACTTGACCCTCAATCAACGGCCAATCTACAGCGCCGGTGGCGCCCGCCGACAGTACGCCGCACCATTCGCTGGTCGCAGGCCGATACCGCGTCAGCGGGGAAAGGCGCAAGCAGTATTCGCCTTCGGCCAACGACAGGAAAGCGTAGCGTCCATCGGCTCCCGTCCACGTTGTAGCTAGAGGTTCCGTATCGGCCTCGGCCTGCGCCTTGCGCAACTCGATCTGCGCCCCAACCCAAACCGGCTCATCAGCATCACGTTGCGCATTGCGGTTAACATCTACCCATACTACCCCCACCAACGCGCCTGTATCTGGGGCGACGCTCGTTGACGTAGGTGTGAGCGTGGGCGCTGGCGTGTAGGAGGGTTTGGGCGTGGCGCTGGGCATGGGAGTGGGGGTAAAGCTGGGCGTAGGCGTAGCGCAGGCAATCACTGTGATGGCGTCTTGGACTTGCGTCGCCGCCAATTCATCGGCTGTGGCTACGAGCACGCTCACCAGCACGTCGCCCGCATTCAGCGAAGTGGCGGTGTGCAAGCGCAGATCAAGCGAGGTGCGCGCCTCTACATCGAGCACGCCCAAATCCCAACTCACCGTGCGCGAGGCGGCGTCATACACCGCCCCGGGCGAAGATTGGTCGAGCATGGGCCAGACGCCCTGGGGGAGCGTATCGGTGATGCGTACATGGTGCAGCTTCACGCTGCCGGTGTTCTGGCAAGTCAAGCTATAGGCCAGATTGTAACCCGCGCACACCGGGTCGGGGCCGCCATCGAACGATAACGCCCAGTCGGCGCTCTGACTGGTGGGGTCATAGAACTCGACGCTGGTCGTGACCACGGCGCTATCCACCGTCACCGTGACCACCGCCCATTGAGCAATAGAACCAGAGAATAAACGCGTATTGGCCTGGCCGCCTACCGTCCACAGCGGCCCAGTAGATTCCAGCGCGCCCGCCGAGGTTTGCAAGCGCACCGCCGTGCCGTCGAGAACCTTATAGCCGCCCCCGCCGATATGCGCGCCAACCTGCGCCGCCTCGCCGCCGATGGCGATAGCTGCCGGAAGCGCCTGCGCCGAGAGCGTCATGTAGGGCTGGAAAGCCACATTACCAACGACCTCATTCCCCAATGTGGGCGTGTTTACGCCCCACCAATTGCCAGTGGCCTCGACCTGACCGGGCATCTCGCTCTGCAAGCCGCGCGCACCGTTGCCGGCCAAAGTGTTGCCGTGAGCCACGACGCTGGTGATGGGTTGATTCGTGTAAGGGTCAAGATCGTAGAGACGCAACCCCGTTAGCGTATTGCTGATCAAACTATTAGCCGTAAGGGTGATATAACTGCTTTCCACCGCCACGCCGTGCATGGCGTTGGCGCGGCAAGTGTTGTATTGCATACGGATATGGCCGCCGCCCCGCGTATAGATGCCGGCGGCCTGGTTGCTCTCGCAGAAGTTGCGCTCGACCAAAGCCAACTCGGCGGTCAGGCTTTCGGGGGGTGCCTGATGCACCAACATGACGCCGCTGCCCTGGTTGCGACTGACCTGGTTGTCGCGCACGACGCTCGCCCAGGCATCTTGGATGTGGATACCCGACAGCCCCGAAAGAGTGACGGTGTTTCCCTCAATCACCGACCCCGTAGATTCAGTGATCCGCACGCCAAAATCGTTGTTTTCCAGTGTGTTCGTGAGCACCTGAGTGGCCGAGCAACCGCTCTCGATCAAGACGCCCGCGCCCTGTTTTAACGTATCGCGGTGACGCCGGATCACATTCTGCCGCACGATGACGCCGCTGGCGCCCTGGATCACGTGTACGCCCAGAGCCTGTCCGGCAGATTGGTTATCGGCGATCTCGTTAGCCTCGATGATATGGTTTTGCCCCGCCGCGATCTCGACCCCGGCGCAGCCGTTGCCCTGGATCAGGCACTCGGCGATGCGGTCTCCCGCGCAAGATGCTAATCGCACCCCTTGCACGCTGGCTCCCATCACTGCCAGCCGCGTCAGTGTGACATTGTTGGCGGTGATATAGACTGCATAGTTGCCCCCGTTGCCGTGCAACACCGTATTGGCGGCGGCCCCCATCCCTTCGATATGCACGCCGGGCTTGGCAATCTGGAATGGCCCGGTATAGGTCCCTTCGTAGAGGTGGATCGTTCCTCCTGGCGCGACAACGCTCAATCCCTGGGTCAGCGTGGCGAAATGGGTTACATTCCATCCCGGCGTACCGGCGTCATAGTCATCATCCACCCATATTTCGGCCTGTTCCGTGAGGGCAGCTTCAGCCACGATAGAGATTGGCAACACGCACAGCGCGCCGAGCAACAGCACGCAACATAATATCGCCGTCAATCTTGACCAGCGAGGGTCTGAGTTGTGAGGAGGCGCCATTTGAGGCAAGCTTAACATCGGCAATAGCCCTTTCACTCACTTGCATTGTAACATAGTATTGTCAACTTGGAGTAAAAGTTGCGCCAGTTATTTGAAAACGCTGAACAATGTCTCTTAATGGCTGATCGACATGTGGGGAAATCGGGCACCGTATGAAGCAGAGCCGTAATGCTCTGTTTCTACTCTAGAGCAGATAGATGAATGGTTGATGAAAATGTCATAGCAGTTGTATGACACTTTATATAACAAGGGGGGCAACTCGCCAGGATGGGACTGTCAGGGAAACGTCAGACTGGAACAAACACGCGGGGGGATTACCAGGTAATCCCCCCGCGCACAAGAACGATGCGTTCAGCCGTAGAGCGGCCCAAAAGCCGAACAGGCGCGGAAATCGGCCCCTTCCAGGTCAGCAGTTCCAAAGGCGCTCCAGGCGCTGGGCCGGAAGATGCGCTCTTCGGACACGTTATGCATACAAACGGGAATGCGCAACATCGCGGCCAGGGTAATCAACTTGTGACCAATATGACCATAGCTAAACGCACCGTGGTTAGCGCCCCAGTTATTCATCACTGAATACACGTCGCGGAAAGCCCCTTGCCCTGTGACGATGGGCGCGAACCAGGTGGTGGGCCAGGTGGGATCGGTGCGTTGGTTGAGGATAGCGTGTACGTCAGGTTCCAAATCCACCGTGTACCCCTCGGCGATCTGCAACACCGGCCCCAACCCTTTGACCAGGTTCAAGCGCGACATGGTGACGGGCATCCCTCCGGCTGTGAGGAAGCAAGAAGAGTATCCCCCGCCGCGGAAATAGCCCAAAGAGGCAGGTCGCCACGAGGTAGCGTCGAGACAAGCGGCAGCCTCTTCCGGGCTGATCTCCCAATAGGGCTTCATAGCAGGCTGACCGCCGATCATCTGGCGCCCGCTGCCATCCAGCGCAGCGGCGCCCGAGTTGATGAGGTGGATGATGCCGTGAGCGGCTTGGCCGGTGAGCGTCTTGCCCGTCACGCGCTTAACGGCTTCGGGACTCCAATAGGTGCGTACATCGGCAAAGACCTGGGCGGTATCGGTGAGCAAGTGGCCCATGAGCATAGCCACGCCGTTGAGGCTATCGTTTTCTGTGGCCACCAGGATGGGCTCGCGGATGCCGTTCCAATCGAACGACGAGTTCAACATGGCCTCCAAAAAGTCGCCATTCGGAAAGTGATCCGTCCACTGGCGCTGGCCCTGGAATCCGCTCAAGATAGCGTTATGGCCCAAAGCTTCCTCGCCAAAGCCTAGATCAGCCAGGCGGGGGTTGCCCAGCATGAGGTCGCGGGCGCTCATCGCCATTTTGACGACCATCTCCCACTCGGCGTCTTTGCGCGCCCGCGAGGATTGCTGGCCAGGCGGGTTGTTGTCGAGGCCCTCGGGGCAATTCGCCTTGCCCCAGGCCAATGCCCGGGAGTACTCCTGCGGGTCATAGATCCCCTCTTCAAAGCGGCGCACGAACTCGCTCATATCCACATATTCGTTGCGCATCCCCAGATAGCTCTGGAAAAACCCTTCGTTCACAATCGAGCCGGCGATGCCCATCGAGACCGACCCCATCGAGAGGTACGATTTGCCTTTCATCTCGGCCACGGCCAGGCCGGCCTTGGCAAATAAGAGCAGCTTTTCGCGCACATCAGCAGGGATCGAGGTATCCGCCGCATCTTGCACATCACGGCCATAGATGCCAAAAGCGGGCAGCCCTTTTTGGTTATGGCCCGCGAGCACTGCCGCCAAATAGACCGCGCCCGGACGCTCGGTGCCGTTAAAGCCCCACACGGCCTTGGGCAATAAGGGATCAGTATCCATCGTCTCCGAGCCATAGCACCAGCAAGGGGTGACGGTGAGCGAGACGCCCACACCCTCGCGCGCGAACTTGTCGGCGCATTGAGCGGCCTCGGCCACGCCGCCGATGCACGTATCAGCGATTACGCACTCGACAGGCATCCCATTAGGATGTCGCAGGTTATCGGATATCAGTTTGGCCGCCGATTTGGCCATGTTCATGGTTTGCACTTCGAGCGATTCGCGCACACCCCTGCGCCGACCGTCAATGGTCGGGCGGATGCCGATCTTGGGCAAGCGCCCGCGCAAACGTTGTTGTGGAGGATTCACTTTCAGATCCTTGACATTCGCCATGCTCTCTCTCCTTTGATATTAGCTTGTCGTTTGATGATCACATCAGATGGAACGCTGCTTTTGCGTCGCCCGGCGTTCACAGGGGCATTCTATGGCGAGCAGCGCGCAGTGTCAACTCCTGCCGCATTGACAGCCCCACCCCGCTAGGCGATTCTCACCCCCTGAACCTGCGCACGCCGGCCGCGCGAGGAGGCCCTTATGTGCGACACAATGGTTGCCCTGGGCAACGCCACAGCGGATGGCGCAGTGATCCTGGCCAAGAACAGCGACCGTGAGCCGAACGAGGCGCACCAACTGGTGCATTATCCACGCGCACAGCATCAGCCCGGCGAGATGGTACGCTGTACTTATATCGCCATTCCTCAAGTGGCCGAGACCTACGAGGTGCTGCTGTGCAAACCCTTCTGGCTGTGGGGCTGCGAGATGGGAGCCAATGAAAAGGGGGTAGCCATCGGCAACGAAGCCGTGTTCACCAAAGAGCCACACGCCAAGACTGGACTGTTAGGCATGGATCTGATCCGCCTGGCGTTGGAGCGCGCCGACACGGCAGAGCGGGCGCTGCATATCATCACCGACTTGCTCGCGCAATACGGCCAGGGCGGCGCGTGCGGCTACCGACACAAAGGGATGAATTATCACAACTCGTTCATCATCGCCGACCCAACCCAGGCATGGGTATTAGAGACGGCTGGGCGCTATTGGGCCGCCGAACGCGTGCGCGATGTGCGCACCATCTCGAACGGCTTGACCATCGGCCACGATTACGACCTGGCCTCGCCCGGCCTGGTGGAGCACGCTGTCGAACGGGGTTGGTGCAAATCGCGGGACGATTTCCACTATGCCCGCTGCTATTCCGATTTCCTCTATACCCATTTCAGCCGCTGCCGCGAGCGGCAGAATCGCTCCACCGCGCTGTTGCGCCAGGAGATGGGGCGCATCACGCCGCGCACCATGATGAACGCCCTGCGCGACCATGGCGCGGACAAGCCGCCCACGCTATTCGACCCGGCGCACAGTTCGATGGGCAGCCTCTGTATGCACGCTGCTGATGAACTGATGCGCGCCAGCCAATCGGTAGGATCGTTGGTAGCGCACCTGAGACGCGACCAGCGAACCTATTGGGTCACGGGAACCTCGGCCCCCTGCGCCAGCGTCTTTAAGCCAGTGTATCTGAACGGCCAACCCTTGCCCGATCATGGCCCCTTGCCCGATGGCAACGCCAATGAGCGCACGCTGTGGTGGCGACATGAGCGCCTTCACCGCGCCACGCTGCGCGACCATCCGGCGCGACTTGCCCTCTATAGCGACGAACGCGACGCGCTGGAGACCGAGTTCATCGCCCAAGCCGAGGCGCTGGATCGGGCCAGCTACGCCGACGACGCCGAGCGCATCCAAGCGCAGATGACTTTTAGCCAGCAGTGCTTTGACCGAGCGCGCGAGGCCGCCGACCGCTGGATCGCCCGCGTCGAGCAACAGCCGCCTACGCGTCGGTTGCCCTGGCTCTATCGCCGCTATTGGCAACAGCAGGCCCGCCAATCGGGGTTCCAGGGCGAGACGTAGATCAACCATGAAAGGAACTGCCTTGTTGGCATTGGTTCGCAGCATTCAGCGCGTATTGTTTGGGGTTCTGGGAGTGGCGTGTATTTTGACTTTGACAGCATGTCAGGGCAGTTGGCAACGACCCGGCGACCCGGTCCCCGATCCCACAATCAGCCCCATTGCGATTGTTTCTGCTGGAAGCCGTCTGACGCCTACGCCTGACGCAGCAGTCACGACGGTGACAATGGCCCCAGCAACGCCCGACGCAGCAGCCGCACTTCCACTGATCCCTCGCACCCAGGCCGGGCGACCAGCGGTTCAACCGGCATCGCCGCAGCGAACCGAGCAAGCCGATCCCCTCGCCGCCAACGCGGCTGGATCTTCTCCAGTCGCGCTATCCCTGAATGAGACCCTGGCGGCAGCCTCCGCCGCCGCCCAGGATGGCGACTACTCTGCCGCCATCGCGCTATGGGAAGGGGTCATTGGCGCATTGCCCGCCGAACAACGCGGCGAAACGACGCTATCCCTCGCGCGCGCCTATATCGCCGAAAAGCGTCATCGAGACGCCCTCAACGTATTAGCGGGCCTAGTCGCGGGGTCACTGCCCGATGATCAGCGCGCTCTGGCGGTGGGGTTACTGGGAACATGCCACGAGGCGCTGGGCGAATGGGGGCAGGCCGCTTCCGCTTATGAGCAATACCTGGCGTTGGACGACGCAGCAGCGCCGGAGGTACGTTGGCGCATCGCCCAGGCCTATGCTGCGCAGGAAGACTATGCCGCTGCTGCGCAGCAGCTAGAGACTATCACGCTGGACGGGCTGCCCGCCGCGCAACAAGCCGAAATCCTGGAAGAACTGGCCCAAGATCGCCGCGCCCTGCACGATTACGACGCCGCGCTACGCATCTATGACCGTATCCTGGGCATCGCGACCAAAGCCAACTATCGCGCGGCGGTGCAACATTATCAGGCCGAGACGTTGCGCGAGGCGGGGCGCGAGGATGAGGCGGTAGCCATCTGGCGCGAGATCGCCGCCAACCAGCCCGAGACCCAGGCCGCCTACGGCGCGTTCCTGGCGCTAGAGCCACAACACGCCGACGCGTTGGATGATTTGACGCGCGGGGTGATCCTCTATCACGCTGGACAATACCAGGTGGCGCTGGATGTTTTGGCCCGTTATCTCGCCGCCGATGCGCCGGGCGACCCTGCCAAAGCGCACTATTACGCTGGATTAGCCTACCAGTTCCTGGAGCGTTACTCCGAAGCGTTTGGCGAGTTCGACGCCGCCATTGAGATCGCTGAAAACGATCCTCAGAGCGCGCTGCTGGCCGAAGCCTGGGTCGCCAAAGCTCGCGCGGCGGCAGAGTATGGCGGCGACCCATCGGGGCTATATCGCGAGTTTTGGGTCCGCTACCCCGATCACCCCCGCGCCGCCGAAGCGCTGTGGCGCGCGGCGGTAGCGCGCGAGCGCGAGGGCGATTGGGCGGGCGCCGCTGAGTTCTATGCTCTGGTGCGCGAACGCTACCCCGCTGACTCGCGCGCATCCGAAGCGGCCTTCCGAGAAGGTCTGGCCGCTTATGCGCGCAACGACGCGGCCACAGCGCGCACACTATGGGAGAACGCCCTGCCCGATGTGAACGCCGGCGAAAAACCTCGTCGCCTGTTGTGGTTGGGCCTGGCGGCGCGCGCAGCGGGCGACGCCGATGCAGCGGCCAGCTATTGGCAGCAAGCGAGCGAGGCCGAGCCATGGGGGTATTACGGTCTGCGGGCGCGCGACCTGCGCGCCGGGGTAGGGTTTGCCTTGCCCATCGAAACATTTCCTCACGTCGCAGCGGCGCAATTCACTGAAGATGATTGGAACGCCATCAACGCGTGGATGACAACCTGGGGCCAGACCGCCTCGCCTAACGAATCTTTGCTACATCGAGGCGCAGCCCTGTGGCGCCTGGGTTGGCGCGACGAAGCCCTGGCTGCTCTGCGCGGGCTACGCTCCGATTGGGCTGACGACCCGGCCAGTCTATTGGCTTTGATGCGTCAATGCAACAACCTGGGCGTGCATTCGGTCGCCATCTCGTGCGCTGAACGCCTGTGGGCATTGGGCCAGGCGGCGGGGGCCGGCGATCCTCCGCGCGCCCTGTTGAGGCTGGCCTACCCTGCGTGGTGGGGCGATTTGGTGAGCCGCGAGGCCGACGCCTATGCGCTTGACCCGCTCTTATTCCTGGCGCTGGTGCGCCAGGAGAGTCGCTTTGATCCATTGGCCATTTGATATGCGGGGGCGATGGGTTTGACTCAGGTGATGCCCGCCACCGGCGGCGATATCGCTGCGCGATTGAACGACGCCGTTTACACTACCGACCAATTGTTGCGCCCTTCGGTGGGCGTGCGCTATGGCGTGTATTACTTGGGCAAGATGCTCGATAGTTACGAGCGCGATTGGATCGCGGCGCTGGTGGCCTACAACGCCGGGCCGGGCAATCTCAAGCGTTGGACGGGCGGCCAACCTATCGCCGACCACGACTTGTTCTACGAAACTATCCCCATCACCCAGACGCAAGATTACGTGCGAATGATCTACCAACAGTATCGCATTTACGAATACATCTATCACCAGGCCCAATAGATGCTCGCCCCCTTTGTGAAGCGCCGCGAATCATGCTAGAATCGCAGACGATGATACCGAAAGGTTCACCTCGTGAAACGATTGCCCTCGATGGCTGGTGGCACCTCGCTTTCGACGAGGCCGCCGATTGGCCGAACGAAGCGCCTTCCACGCCCGACGCACTGCCCGACCGCACACCCGCGCGCCCGCCCAGCATGGGGTGGGATGGCCTAGAAGAGGCCAAAGAATCGGCCCAGGTACCCGGCGCGTGGGAGCAAGCGCGTCCTAGGTATCGCGGCGTGGCCTGGCATTGGCGTCCTATCGTCATCCCCCAACATTGGGTAGGGCGGGTTGTCCGTCTGCGATTCGAGGGTGTGCGATTGCGCGCCGAGGTTTTTATCAATCACCGTCTGGTAGGCTGCGACATGGACGGTCACACGCCCTTTGAGATCGAGATTACTGACTATGTTCGTCCGGGGCGGCGCTACGAGTTGTTCGTGCGCGTTACCAATCCGGGCGGCGCTCGTCCCGGCGAGGCTGTCGGGCCGATTCGCTGGGGCGACATGGAGCTGCCGCCAGAGCACGATTTCGGCGGCATCTGGGGCGGTGTGTCGCTGATCGCCGCCGCCCCAACCTACATTGCTGCTTTGTGGGCCATGCCCAATCTCGATCTGGACGGAGCGACGGCGCATGTGAAGTTAGCGAATCGTGGCGCGGCCCGCGTCGTGGCGCTGCGAGCCGAAATCCGCGACCAGGATAACCAGTTAGCCGCTGAGGGCCGCTTGCTCGACGTGGCGCTGCCCGCCGATTGCGTGCGTGCCGTCGAGATAGCTTTGCCCATTATCACGCCCCGGCTGTGGTCGTTGGATGATCCACATCTGTACACCGTCGCCGTCACGTTGGCCGAGGCCAGCGCGTGCGATGAGGTGCAAACCATCTTGGGCTTGCGCCGCCTGGAAGCGCAGGGGGGCGATCTCTACCTCAACGGCAAGCGGCTGCCCTTGCGCGCCGCCGTCAGCGCGGGATGGTATCCGGGCAATCTGGCTTCCCCCAGCGCCGCCCTGGCCGAACGCGAGGTTTGCGCCGCGCGCGAGTTGGGTCTGAATGCGCTCATCCTGTGCGAACAGTCGCCCACGCCCACGCTGCTGGATGCTGCGGACCGCGCCGGCTTGTTGATATGCTACGATCCAGCCCAGCCCACCGAGAAGATGAGTGAAGCCTATCGGACATTCACCGCCGAACGTCTGCGCCGCATGGAGCGCCGCGACCGTCATCATCCTTGCTTGGCCTCACCCGAGTTGAGCCGCGCGCTGCGTCTGCGCAAGATCGCCCCAGTTGCGATCCTTCCCGATCTGCCCGCCGTCGCCAAGCGTTACGGCGACCGTATTCTTTCCGGCTCGGATGGCGAACGTTGGCGCGACCAGGCGCGCGCCTGGCAAGCTGATTTCGCGACCTACGAATTGGGTCGCGTTTACGCTGATCCGAGCGCCCTATGCGCAGCCATCTGCGCTGTGCAGAGCGAACAATTGACGCAAATCGTCGCAACGGTTCGCCAAGGCGACCCTGATGGCAACTTGGCCCTCGCCGCATGGGCCGATGCAACCCCCGCGATGGTAGAGGGTGTCGTAGATGTGTATCGCCGCCCCAAGCTGAACGCAGTTTGCCTGCATCGCGCATGGCAAGGCAAGGCGATGCCCGTGCGCCCCCCAACTACCGAGTCGCCGACCCTATCGGCAAAGGGCATTCACATTCATGATCCACACAACCTGCTGGCTAATTGGGGTTTGGGGAATTCGGAGAACGGCGCGCCAAAGCCATTGCTCCTTGCCAGTTGGCGAGACGACGCCGAACTGATCGCCCTGTGGCGCAAGCTAGCGACGCGCGGAGGGCGCGTCGCCTGGCTGTTCCCTGGCGATGATGACGATAGCGCCGTAGCATGGGGCGAGGAATTGGGCCGTCTGTGTGGAGCCGAGCGCCCTATCGGTATGGAAACTGCACGCAGCAGGTGGGTAGTCAGCACATCGCACCCCTTGCTGGCCGGCGTGGCCGAGCCTGGGGTTTGGGCAATGGCGCATGACGCGCTATTGCCTCACGTGCTCCTTTACAATTTGCCCGGCCAGACGCTGGCAGTGGGCGGCGCCATCCTGGGAAACGATGGACTGTGGCGGATGGGCGCGGCGCTGCATATCGCGTCGTTGGGCGCGGGCGAGCTACTCATCTGCACGTTGCCCATCGTTGCGGGCGCGGCGCAAAGGGACGCCAGCGCGACGCGCTTGTTGGCCAATATCCTGAGTTGGCTTACGGAGGATATGGGATGAGATGGAGAGATCACATCGCGAGCGGTAAGCGGCTGCAACCGACGTGGTGGGCGCTTGTATGCCTGCTTGCCGCGTTTATCCTGGTCGGTTGCGCGCCTGCGCCCCAAAAAGCGCGCGCACAATCGGTCTCGGCGCTCCAGGCTGTGCCGATAGAAACCTCGCCCGCTGAGGATGGGCGTTGGCTGCCGCCCGCCGCCTGGCCCTCGACCACGCCCTATCCGCTCGCGGTGATGCGCCAGTATTGGCCGGGCGCCGAGGTCAGTGTGTTCGCAGGCACGGGCGCGCGCGGCGGCGTGGATGGCCCCCGCGAGGAAGCGCAGTTCGACGGCCCCTTTAGCCTAGCGCTCGATTCCAAGGGCACGCTTTATGTGGCCGAATATGGCAGCGGGCGCATCCGCATTATAGACGCTCAAGGCTATGTCTATACCTGGATCGGCCGGCCCACCGAAGAGGAGCAATGGCTCAGCGACCCGAACAGTCCCTTTATCCGGCCCACTGGCATTACTATCGGCCCCGACGATTGGCTTTATGTGGTGGATGGCCATCATCAGGTGACGGCTATCCACGCCGATGGGCGTTATCGGCGCCTGGCTGGGGGCAAGTTGGGCGCGCAAGATGGCGACGCCGACCAGGCAAGCTTTAACATCCCGTGGGATGTGGCCGTGCGGACGGATGGCGCGTTGTATCTGAGCGACGCGCTCAACCACAAAGTACGTTTGCTTTCGACCGATGGTCAGGTGAGCGCTATCGCAGGCGTGGGCGCGCCCGGCTGGAGCGACGGCGCGGCGCAGAATGCCCAGTTCAACCACCCCAACGGACTGACGCTGGACGATCAGCAGCGGCTCTACATCGCCGATGGCGGTTCGCTCGACCAGCGCACCGAGGAAGGCAACGCTTGTTTGCGCACACTCTCGCCCGACGGGCAAGTGGCCACCTTGGCCGGATCGAGCGCCCCGGGCTATGTGGATGGCGAGGCGGCGCTGGCGCGCTTTCAGCGGCCTTTGTTGGGCCTCGATCTGGATGCGCAAGGCAACCTTTACGTGGCCGATATGAACAACCATACTGTTCGTCTGGTCACGCCGAGCGGCCAAGTTTACACTCTGGCGGGCACGGGCGAGTTCGGGCGGCAGGGCGGCGCGGGAAACGCGGCGATGCTGGGCTTGCCCGCCGATGTACTGTACGATGGTCAGGGCCATCTCTACGTGGCCGACTATGGACAAAACACCATTTGGCGTATCACCCTGCCCAAGACCTCATAGCAGCAAGGAAGCCAAATTGACACTCAAGCGCAAACTGCCTATAATGCCCTCGTAATGCCCCCGTGGTGGAATTGGCATACACGGCAGGTTGAGGGCCTGTGCCCTTAGGGCGTACTGGTTCGAGTCCAGCCGGGGGCACCATGAAGGGCCTGGGATCATCTCCCAGGCCCTTTGCTTTGTCTCGTATGCTATTTCTTTTCCACCGTCTGGATGCCCACCACTTTACGACCCGGGCGCGCCGCCAGTTGGCGCACGTAGGCGGCCACCGCCTCAGCTGCGCCGTTCAGCACCTTCCAGCCCTTTTCGGGCGCGCCGAGCGTGGGGTCATCTGAAATCCCCTCCACCAACACCATGCGGTCGCGCCGCACCGATTCGGGCGAGAGCGCCATGATGCACGAGGCTTCCATCTCGCCAGCGTGGCCGACGGTATCTACTGGCCCTTCGCGCACCTCTTTGATGAGGTCGGAAACGAAATAGAACCAGCAGTCGGCTTCGATCTGGCGATGCATGGTGTGGGTCATCTCCAGCGCCGCCGCCTTGACTGTGTCGCGGTTGCCGCCGTGCCCGCTCAAGCTCAGAATGCGCTCAAACCCGTGCGCGACGATGCAACTACACACTTCGCGCAACACACGCACCACAGTTTCCACCGAGAACGTGATCGTGCCCGGAAACTCCATGTGATGCGGCGACACGCCAAACGGGATCAGCGGCGTGACCAGCACAGGCGTATCATCAAGCAGACGGGCCGCGCGCTGGGCGACATATTCCACAGTGTCGTTATCGGTGTTGATCGGCAAGGCCGCGCCGTGTTGTTCAATCGAGCCAATGGGCACGATCACCACCGTTCCCTTTTCGGCCCACAACGGGATCTCCTCCCGCGTGCGCTCGCCCCACATCACATCACGCAACTCTTTCATAGAGTCTCCTTAATATAGCGCTTTACGCTGTTGATTCGAGAACAGTTCCATGGCCGCCGCAACGCCGCTTTATGAGCGGTGTGGCGCGCTAGCGGATGGAAATGGCAAATGGCGAAAATGCCCCTCGCGGACGACTTCCAGGCCGCACTCGAGCGACGGCTCTTGGCCCGCCAGACAGGCTGCTCTGCCAACCACATCCGGGAAACACCCAGCAATGTCATTATCCGCCAACCAGATGCGTTCTGCTGTCGGCATGATATAGACGCCGGCGCGTTCTACATCCCCCAACCCGCGAATGGTGTTACCCACCAGCGCCAGATCGTGCGCGTCGCCGACCACTTCGATTTGACCGTGGCCATGTAACCGAGCATTGCCTTCTAGCGTGCAACCGCGCACTGCGCACGAATACACCTCCACGGGGCGGGTCGCATGGCGAAAGAGCAGCCCCGCCCCATCGTTATGGCCCAGATGGCAATTCTCAATCAGATTGTTGCAATCGCGTGTGCCCACCGTGAGGCCGCTGCCGTGGTTGCGCTCAAAGCGGCACCCGCGCACGGTGATGTGGTTGGCCCTCACGCAGAAAAAGAAACCGTCGCGGTCGTTGCGCTCGGAGACGCAATCCTCGAATAGCACCGCCGTGCTGCCTGCGCCGGGATGATAGCCATTCCCAGCGTTATGTTCAAAGCGACACTGCCTGATGCGGCCGTGGCTGCACATCTGAAACCCCAGACCCTCGCCGTAGAAATCGCGCTCGGTTACGTCCTCCACCTCGAACTGGCGGCTGTGGATGAAATACAGCGCCGCGCCCCGGCACGCGCCGATGCCGGCGGGCTGCTCGGCGCGGTTGCCATCCAGCGTCAGATGACGCACCGCGACCTGCTCCACGCCGCGCCCCCAGATCAATGGATAGGCTGTGACCAGCGATGGCTCTTGATCGGCCTCATAGTCGGCGTGCAAACCCTGATCCAGCCCCACCCAGTCGCCCTCGACCCAGGTGATACGCGCCAGCGTCTCGAAAAAGCCTCCGTGTGTGTTATCGCGCAGCGCCACGGTCATGCCCGGCTCTAGTCCGGCGGTATAGCGCAGCGGCGCGTCGCACATGCCATAGTTGTGGTAGCCCGCCAGAGGATAGACCCGTCCCCGAGCTTTGCGCAACACCGTGCGCTCGCCCTGGCCGATCAGCTCGATGCGCGAGCGCAGCTCCAGCCCACGGTCGAGGACGAGATCCATCGCGGGCAAAATCACCTGGCCACCGCCCTCCGCCGCCAGGGCGTCAATCGCTCGCTGGATCGCCGCCGCCGAAGCGGCCTGCGCCGCCGTCAACTTGAGTACAGTCATAGCTGGCCCCCTCTAGGCATCGTTGTCAGTTTTCAGTAATCAGTGAGCAAGTCAAGCATCATGACTGACAACTGCTGACTGACGACTGATAACTACTCCCTTACCGGCGCGATCATTGCCTTTTGGCGCAACTCTTCCCACGCCGCTGAACCGTCGTCGGGGATGATGTCGAGCCGCACGCCTCGATGGAACAAGAGTTGGTTGCCGGCGGCGAAATCATCCCAGACGCCATATTGACCCACTTTGTAGGCCGTGGGCGTGCCGTGCTTACCCACCGGATAGACTACGCTGGCGCCGTTGGGCCACGAGACGCGGTAGAGGTTGCGCGGCGGCGGCGGGGCATAGTTCGCCTCTACGCGATAGCGCTCAATAGCGTCGTCGTCCGGCTCGACGCCCAGGCCGGGCGCTTCAGGCACATGAGCGTAGCCGTGGCGAATCTCGATCCGTTCTTTGAGCAAATCGTCCACGTAAATCTCGTGGCAGGTGATGGCGGGCCAAGTGGCGTGAGACAGTGTAGCTGCAAAGTGCAGCATGAACGAAGTCGTCAGCCCGGTGCCCACCAGTTGCAACCAAAACGGTTTGTTCATATGGGCGGCGACGGCAGCCTGCTGGCAGACGTTGCTCGCCCCGCCGCCAATGACAAAGCCGTCGCACACCTCTTCACGAATGACGGTCTGGATTGAGGGGCTGCCATAGTGCATAGCGATGGGACGTGTAATGCGTCGGCGTAACATCACGTTGCCCTCTACATCGCCCTGCGGGATGGGCGACTCGAAAATGTCAATGGCCGGGGTCTTTTCCAGTTCCAGCAAATAAGGTACGCCGCGGCCAGCGTCGAGCAAGAAGCCGTTGAAATCGGCGTCAAAGCGAAAGTCGGGGGGGACGATTTTGGCCAGGGTCTCGATCTGCCCGGCAAAATCGCGCCAGGGGCGCGCCTTGAGCTTGGCTGTCATATAGCCCAGCGAAAGCGCCTCTTTGATTTCATCCACCCAATCCTCGGTGGACATATCGTTGGTCCACCAACCCGCCGGGCACCAATCGCGCACTTGGTGGCCCAGCAACTTGTAACAGGGCACGCCCAACGCCTTGCCCGCCAGGTCGAACAAGGCCATTTGCAACCCTGCGCCCAAAGCGTCATCCCATAAAAACTCAAAGGGCGAATGACCGGTGACACGGTCTATCTGCTCCTGGGGCACGCGGCTCCAGGTATAGTAGCACATCGTCTCGCCATAGCCCACCAGCTCCGAATCGGTATGGACGCGCAAGATTTCAAACACGGTCCAGTCCCAATTCTCGCGGGTCAGATGGCGGGCGTGACGCGGCTTGAGCGGCACTTCGACCCAGATACGCTCGATATTGGTGATCTTGAGTTTCATGAACACACTCCTTCGCGACGTTGAACCACCAAAACACAAAGGCACAAAGATCGAAAAAAGTTTGGAAAACGAGGTCTCTGAGGAAACCCGATTTCTTGGTGTCTTTGTGCCTTTGTGGCTCAGGGTTTC
>CAZYPJ010000014.1:0-30553 GCA_964649365.1 uncultured Anaerolineales bacterium
GCTCAATTGCTTATTATTGATTATGAGGATGTCGTCGAATATCCTCTAGCAGAAGCCGACGTCCGCGAGTTCGTTTTCAATAGCGGCATCATTGAGTATAGCAGCAAAGATTTCGTTGCCGATTGGGAACGAATTATCCGCCTGGCTGGCGGCGGCGATGAGCGCTTGCAAAATTACTGTATCGCGTTTGTCTCTTACTCGGGGGGCACTGGGCGAACAACGCTGGCGCTCGATACGGCGTTGACGTATGCAGCGGCAATGAAAAAGCAAGATGGCAAAGCGCAGCAGATAGCGTCTCAGCCCGCGACGACAAAAGAGCCAGTGCTGATGGTCGAGATGACGTTTGGCGTTTCCTCTTTGGTCTCACTCACTGGCGTGGATGCGCCTCGCTTGTATGATCTTGTTACTCAGACCGACGCGCAAGTGCAGACCTACAAGGGCATCTCGTTGGTGCCAATGGATTACGAGAACGCCTGTCTGCTTTCAACCGATCTCTTGCAGCGCTTTGTGCAGCGTGAGATGAAGACGCACCGGCTGACGGTGATTGACTGCGTCTGGCCGCACAGTCTGATCAACCCCATCCAAGATCAGGTGAATTTATGGGTCATCGTTGCTTCGGAACGCCAGGATGCCGTGGCCAACGCTGTCAAGCTGCGCGATGAGTTGCGTCGCGATGTGGTTAAAGAGGCCAAGATTTGGCTGACGTTGAATCAAGCCTCGAAAGCGGCGTTGGATAAGGATGTGGGGGAGGTCAAATGGGAGCTCAAACTGCCCCGTATTGCCCGACCCGACGAATATCGGGGCGATTTGGGCCGCGTGATCCTGTCGCGGGCGTTCCCTGAATGGCAAGAGTATAACCAACCACGTAGATCGGGTTGGCTCAGATAAAGCCGCTCACAACACCGCGTCTAGCGCGTGATCGGAGGAGATATGTCGCGTCGAAACCTGCTTTTGCTTGCCGTTGCCGCTATCGTGATCCTTCTGGTGCTGTATTCGATGATGAATCCCCGAACCAAGACCGAAGTGGCCGCTACAGGGATGGTGGTTGTGGTCGCCAAGCGCGATATTGCTCCCTACACAGTTTTGCAGCTTGAGGATCTCGATACGCTCTATGTGCCCGAAGGAACCGTCTCGAGCGGCGACGCCTTTGGCGGCCCGCAAGAGGCTGTGGGGCGCATGATCACCACTGAGCTACGCAAGAACAGCATCTTGTTGCGGCAGAACGCGCTGGAATTGGATCCGCTTTGGACCAAGGGCGGTATGCTGATCTTTTCGTTCAATGTGCCCACGGCACACATTGTGGGCGGCAAATTGCGCCCGGGCCATCACATTGACATCCTGGCTGGTATGGCTCGAGGAGAAGCCGCCGAGTCGTTGTGGCTGGCCCGTGATCTATGGGTGGTGGGTGTATATCAAACCTCCGGAGCCGAAGTGGCTCGTCCTACTCCAGCAGTGAATGGCTATAGTGCAGCGCCAGCGGCCAAAGCCCAGACGACGGGCGGCGGCGGTTTGTTCGGCGGCGGGGGTGCAGTCACGGGCGGGACGGATGAGCGCGTGCGTGAAGGGCCAGCTAACCTTGTGCTGGTAGCAGCTGACCGAAATACTTCGCGGCTGATCGGCCATTACCTGGACGCGTTAGGCTATAATCCCTGGGTCTTTGTGCGGCCTGAAAAGATGGACGACGAAGTTGCGGGCGCGGGACAGATTGATGGCGTGGTCTATGCCGATTACGATTCACCCGGCCAGCGCGACCCCGATGAGCCAGGAATCGAAGGTGTGACCGTCAAGGTTTATGATGCGGTGGGCAAGCAGGTGGGTCAAGACGCGAAAACGGACGCCAAGGGGAGCTTTGCCTTCAGCGGACTAGAGCCAGGCGTCTATACTGTCGAGGAACTCGATCCCGCTGGTTATAACTCGACCACGCCCAACCGCGTGACGGTGTACATGGCGGAAGCTCAAGCGCACTATATCGAGTTCGGCGAGCGCGCGCCCGCGCCGCCCAAGACGCCAACTCCTGTTGCAGTGACCGCCAAAGCGACAGAGCCACCCGTTGAAGCCAAGACGCCCGCGCCAGCTACACCAGTGATTACGCCCACCGAAGCGCCTACCCAAGAAGGGGCCTGTGCATGTAGCCTATATCTGAGCGAGGCCAAGCTGGGGACGGAGAAGACTGGCGGGTGGTCGAAGGACACCAAAGAGATATGGGTGATGTTCGGCTTTGACCGGTGCGCTGGAGATATTGCCTACAAGCTTTCTCTCACCTATACCGATACGAATGGCAAAAGCACGCAGACGAATCTCGGATCCGGTACATGGAAGGCGGGCGACAGCACCAAGTCTATCCAGATCCAGTTGCCCGAAGGGCGCACTACACACCCGGCGGGCCACTATGTCGTCAAGATGGATGCCACGACGACCAAAGATGGCAAAGTCGCTTGCTCGACGCCGCAATCCGTTGCAGCCGACATCCCTGTTTCAGGTACTGCCGATATGCCGACTACCGGCTCTCCGGTGACAAGTTTTGGCTTCTGACTGCGAGATAGCGCTAGAATGAGAGATCAAGATGTATAGCAACGAATATTTTAACCAACTGACGACGCGCGTTCAGGATTATCTGGTGGAGCAAGAGGTCTCGGTGCCACGCTGGAAAGACGCCTACGAGGGTCGCGCAGTGGACGAGATGCTGGCGCTCTATTCGCAAATCTCGCGCGGCATCCAGGCGTTGCGTATCAACGTGGATGAACGCGACCGGCAGGCGATCACCGAAGAGGTGGCCCGACGGCTTATTGGTTTGGGTGTGTTGCAGCCTTATCTCGATACCGAGGGCATCGAAGAGATCATTGTGCGCAACGGCTTTGTAATGACCGAGCGCGACGGCCAGATTCAGGACGCGGGCTTTCTCGCCGACGATGCTTATTTGTATCGCCTCTCGCGGCGCATCGCCGAGATGGAAGGCAAAGGCCTGGGCAGCAAAGATCCCAAGATCAAGGTCGGCTTGCCCGAGGGGTCGCGGTTTGCCGCCACCATCCCACCGATCAGTCGCGAGGGCACAGCCATCAACATCCGCCGTTTTGCGCGCAAAAAGCTCTCGCTCGAAGATTTGGTCGCGCGTGGCAGCGCTGACAAGGAAACGATTGACTTTTTGGCTGAAGTGGCTGCCTCAATGAAGGTGAGCGTGGTGTTCGCGGGCCGACCTGGCGCCGGCAAGACTACCTGGCTCAACGCTTTTTCGGCGCACCTCCCCAGTCATGCGCAGGTAACGGTGGTCGAAACCTTTGAGGAGCTTCAACCCCAAGTGGAGCATTTCCACCATCTGGTGGTAGAAGACGAGGCCGGCGGCATGGCCGATGCCATCAACTCGAGCGTGTTGCGTATGCGCCCAGATGTGCTAATGATCGGCGAGGTCGTCTCGCGCGAGGCCTTCCAGTATATTTTGGCGCTGAACCTGGGCATCGTCAGCCATACCACCACCCACGCGCAATCGGCGCGTATGGCGCTGGCTCGTCTGGAGAACCTGGCCCAGCAAGATATGGACGTGCGCGAGCTACGCCCCATTATCGGCAACGGCTTGGGGATGGTTATTCATTTGGCCAAGGATTATATTCCTGAGCGTCGCCAGTACGTGCGCGGCATGAGTGAGATGATTGCCCTGCAAGGCTTTGAGAACGGCGAGTACAAGATCAAGGTGCTCAAGCGGCGCAAGCCCGATGGCACTTATACGCCATTGGAAGGCGGGATGGAGTTGTTCCGGTGAACCCAATACAGTGGGTGGCCATCATAGCGGTGATCGTGCTATTGTTCTTGGCGTTTGGCGGCGATAGCACGCGCATTATGCGCCGCCGCGCACAGAACTATCAGATCAAATACGCTCAATACGTCAGCCGCGACATGGTGATGCAGACGGGTTTCTTTATCGTGCTAGGCCTGCTGATGCGCGATATTGTGCTGACGCCGTTCTTGATCGCAGTGGGATTGGGCATCGGTTACTACCGCATCCGGCAAAAGCTCGCCGTCGCCGGCAAGATTCAGGTATCGCAGATTTTGCAATTGGCGTTGGCTTTTCGCGCTCAGTACTATTTGCAGCCAGCGGCTTTTGCTAGCTTGCAAGAGGCAGGACGACACGTCGAAGGGCCGCTACGTGATCTCGTTAACGTAACGGTCGAGACCTTCTTTCTGACTTCCTCGACCGAGCGCGCTTTTACCGAGTTTCGCAAGCGCACCGATAATATGCTCTTGCATCAGTTCATGTATATTCTGGAAATGAGCGAGTCCGCTTCGAACGAGGCGATGGAAGTTGCTCTGGATGCTTTTGTGGCGCGATTGCGCAGCAATGAGGACTTGGAGCGCCAGGTGGAAACCGGCTTGACCGATGTGACCGGTCAGGCGCGTTTTGCTCAGGGCACAATCGTAGTGCTGACCATCATCGCTGCCCTAGTGCCTATGTTCCATGACGTTTGGGTGACCTTCGGGGGACGTATTGGTTATATCTTGATTATCGTGCTGGTTGTGGGCGTATCGTATTTCATCGAGCGGCAGATTGACAAGCTGAGGGAACAGATCCAATGATGCTATTGGTCGTGCTGATTGTCATCGTTGTCGCTTTTGTATTGCTCGCGCGTTTGACGGGTCTGGATTATGAGTACCGACGCATCAAGCACTATCAGCAGCGGCTTGGCGCAAAAAAAACCCGTGAGCGGACTCCGCTGTTGAACCTTTCGTTTTTGCAGAATGCTGCCACAACCAAGAAGCATGTTTCGTTGC
The DNA here is from genome assembly GCA_964649365.1 of uncultured Anaerolineales bacterium. Classification (GTDB taxonomy): domain Bacteria; phylum Chloroflexota; class Anaerolineae; order UBA1429; family UBA1429; genus CAZYPJ01. The sequence continues at coordinate 4,762 of CAZYPJ010000014.1, forward strand.
CTGAGGTGCGTGACTTTGTGATTACACTGCAACTGGGTACCTCGATGGCTGCCAGCTTGGGCGGCTCGCTCAACAAAGCGGCCGAGCAATTCGCCGGGCGTGGTTATTTCGGCGAGCGCCTGCAAAAGCACGTTGAGGCGCGCCTTAGCACCATTTCACCCGAAGCCGTGTTGGAGGGGTTGGCCAGCGATTTCGACAACAAGCATCTCGGGGCGCTGCTCGAGCGTGTGCGTATGGCGTCGCAAGGCGGCATCTCGTACAACCGCGTGTTCACCCTGACGGCCAACGAGATCCAGGAAGACATCCGCACCGACATCGAGCAACAGATCAAACGCGCGCCGTTGCGCTTGACGCCGTTTATGATCAGCGGTTTGTTCACACCAGTGCTGTTGCTGATTATCATTCCGTTTGTGGTGGGCTTTCTTACTGGGCTTGGCGGTCGTTAGCAAGCCGTGCTGCCCGCGACGCTTCTTAGTGGGGCGGCTTGACATATGCTTTCCGTCGATACAGAAGGAGGTATGGTCATGTTTGGGCAATTGTCTCGTTTCGTAAGGGATGAGTCGGGTATTGTCGAGGATATCGTCAAGCTCGGTCTCATCATCATCATCGCAGGTGGCGTCCTGCTGCTGATTGTCAACGCCATGGCTCCGATCAAGAACGCCATCTGCAACTTCCTGAACAATGCGTTCGGCACCACGATTTGCACGGGGGGCTGATCGCACGGACAGGGGCAATCACTTCAGGGGAGTGGGCTGCGGGCGCGCACTGCTCCCCTGGTGAATTGCTGCGCTCGCTCTGGACAAGCTCGGCGTTCGCCGCACTCTGATCAGCCCGCTGCGTCAACGAGCTGACGCTTGCGGGCGCTTGTGTTGATAGCAAGCGGGTCGCCTTGAGCTGCGAACCATCGCTTCGGGGAGGTAACCCCGCTATGAACGAGTTGAAGCGCTTTTGGCGCGATGACCAAGGTAACATGGTCGAGACCATCGTAACGCTCGGTATTGTGATTGTCGTGGCGGGCGCGGTCCTAAGGAAACTTTTGCGCGCCTTTGCCGATGACGACGATGGTCTGATTTATCAGATCATTGCGTTCATTGACGATCTCGTACCGACCACGACGGTAGGTGCGCCGTGAATGGTATGCATTGGAGGTCGCTAGTGATGCGCGCATTACGGCATTTTGCCCGAGATGAATCGGGCAACATGGTGGATACGATTGTAACGATGGGTATGGTGATCGTCATCATGGGGCCGGCCCTGGTCGTTCTCTCGAACAAATTAAGCGATCTGTTCAAGCGGATCATTCTCTATCTGGCCCGCGTTCCCTAAGGCGAGGCGAGTTCTGTGCAGCGAGCATGGCATAGGTTCTATCAAGATGAATCTGGCCCCGAGCTATTAGAATGGGTGGTGGTAACGCTCATTCTGATTCTAGCGCTGTATGCGCTGCTTCAAGCCTTCGGGCCGGATATTCAAGGTCTGATCGCCGCCGTTCGAGCGAGATTCCGCTAGAGGATCGGGGATGAAATCGGTGCGAGCATTCTGGCGTGATGAGCGCGGGCTTGAACCCGTAGAGTATATCATTCTCACCGCCATCGTGATTATGGGCACGACTGGGGCGGTCATTGCGTTGCGCGATGCCGTGGTCGCGGCGTTCGACCGTTTGCTCACCCGTTTACTGTTTTGATTATGTAGCCGTGGTATGCCGCTGCACCTACGGAGTCGTTTATGTTGCAACCCTGGTTAGTTATTGTATTCAAGGTCGTGGTGACGCTGTGGCTAGGGGTCGTTTCGATCTGGGATTTGCGCGAGCGCCGCATCCCGAATTGGCTGGTGATGCCGGTGATGCTGGTCGCCTTGGGTTGGCAGATCTACTCGTCAGCGGCGCACCATACCAGGGATGTGGTTTTTGTCCTCGTCGCATGGGTGGTTGTGTTTTTGTTGTGGCAAGTGGGCGTTTGGGGCGGGGGCGACGCCAAACTGCTGATGGGTTTGATGGCCATGTTTCCCACCCAATCGTTCCTCCTCTTGTTTTGCCTGTGTGTGCTCGCGGTGACGCTTCCCGTATTGTTGGCCAAGGTCGCCGTGGGCTTGTGGCGCCGTCTCAGGCATGAGGCCAACTCGCCGGGTGAACCGCGCGAGCGCATCTGGCCCAGCCGTGACAAATTGCGCGACAAGGGCCGCGCCTATGCCTGGGCATTTGCCCTGCCGGGAGTGATCTACGTATGGCTGCTTTTCTAAAAGATCGGCGCGGAGCAGTGGCCATTCAAGTGGTGCTGTTGTTGCCTATCTTGATTATTATCATCATCGGGGCCTACGAGGTATGGAAGATCCTATATGTGCGCCAGACGTTGAACGACGCCGCTTATCAGGCGGTGCGATTGCTCGTGTTGCAGCCCTACGAATGGGATACTTTTACCAGCACCAATGTGCAGGCCGAGAACTTGGTGCGTCGCTATGTGGATAGTAACCGATTTATTGATCCCGCCGATCTCACCGTCAATGTGACGATGGACTCGGTCTTGCCGGTGTGTGGGAAAGAAATAAGGGTAGACATCACGCTCGATTGGGTTATTGGCGAGAATTGGGGCCGCCATCAGTGGATTCCTTTTCTAGGGCGTTCTTATCAGATGACCGTACGCGCCGCGGGGCCGATCATGGGTGGGCAACGCGTATGGCCATGAGAATTCGTTCTGGGGCACCTCACATATTAGTACGGGTTGGGCGCGCTATTGCTGTTGCGTTGGGGCGCTTTGCGCGCGACCAATGGGGCGTCGAGACCGCCGAGGTGGTGTTGGTGGTGCCGCTGCTCGTTGGCGTGGTTTGGAGCGCGCTGGAAATATGGCAGATCATGAGCTTGCGCTCAACAGTGCGCAACGCCGTGTCGCAAGCGGCGCGCTATGTGACGGCCTATGCATCCCCCGCTCCCGACCGACCCTATGATCCCGGGCAAGTCGCGTGGGGGGTGGAGAAGATTATCGAGGATACGTTGAGCCGGAGCCGTGGGATTATGGGGGATGCGCTCCAGTGGGATATCGTTTGGTATCACGTGTACGATCCCTCTGCACCTGCTTGGGATGAAAATATCCTTGGCTATCCGATGGGCGAGACAATCTATTTTCTGAGCGGGCTGCAATGTAACGACCAGTTTGGGTTAAAACTGCGCGTAGCCGCGCCTTGGCGTACAGTTTTGTTCGGACTTAAGGGTACGACAGACCGTGAGTGGGTGTTGCGGCTCTACGATACTGCTGTGGGCGCTGTGCCTTGCACTCCTGTAGGGTGTGAATTTGACGATTTCAACCCTGAGCGAGATATTACGGTCGAAGATCCGATAGATGGCTATTGCCGGGCCACAATCCGTTGGCGTTTCAAGTGGGAAGCTCCATTCACGTATTTGCCGCAGCATGTATGGATTGTGGATGAATACGGCGAGTTGTTGGATTTGACCACAGGGGTCTGGCCCCAGGATGCGGTAGCTGGCGCTATTCCAGGAAACCAGGTCACGGTGCGCGTGCCTGATGGCACGACCGATGTCACTATTGTGGCGGGGCAATTCAACGAGTTGAACCCAAGCAATTCATGGGGCGAATGCCAGGTATCGGCGAGCATCCATTGCGGCGCGCCCGAGCCGACCCGCACTCCTACTCCGCCGGGTTTGTGAGCGAACGATGAAGCAATCCTTGCAATCGAGACAAAAGGGCGCCGCCCTGGTAGAGTATGTGTTGGTCTTGCCGCTGGTGCTGGTATTGTTCCTCGGCGCGCTAGAAGTGTTTCGCGTCATGTCCATCAAGCAGACGTTGCGCGCGGCGCTCAAACAGGAATTGCCTTGCCTGACGCACTGGCGCGATATAGCCTATGGCGAAGAGCATGAATGCAGCATCGTCCAGATTACCGCGCGTCTTACCTCGACGTTGGATAGCAATCCCTTCGCCCGACGCGTCGGGCCAGTGCAGCTTGTGCCCAATAGCGACGAGATCATGGATACTCTGCTCTATGGGGACGTGTTCGAGGTCATCGCCGAGGTCGAGGTTGAATTCGGTTTTCTCTACCCCTTCGAGGGCGGCCCGACCTTTACCCTACGCGAAAGCTATGTCACTTTTGTGGATAGCGCGCCTGATTACTATGAATTGAATAACTTGCCGCTTGATGAATCGGGCAAGCCCTTGCCCGGCGAACCCGCCCTTTTGCCCGGCGCGCCAGCTACTGCCGAGCCTACACCTTGACCGGCGCTTGTCGAGGTGTGGCGCTGACCCTCGTTGTACTGGGCGATTCCATTGTGTATGGCTGGGGCGTGGAGCGCGGCGAAAGCTATCTTGCCGTGCTGGAAGGGTTGCTCAACAACAACGCGCCCCACGACGCGCTATGGCGGGTCGTCAACGCCGGCGTTCCCGGCGATACGGTGGTACAGGGCTGTGCACGCTACGAGCGCGATGTGGCGATCCACAACCCCAATATGGCGCTGATCGCCTTTGGATTGAACGATGGCGCGCTGCGGCGCACGGTTTTCGATGCTCAGCGCGAAGAGATATGGCGCGCCGAACGCTCGTGTTGGGCGCGAGCGTGGCGACGTCTGGGCCGCATCATACGCCGTGGGCGGCGCGCGCCGGGACCCGTTGTGCGCCAGGATACCCCTCGCGTGCGACCCAAGGTATTCTGCGCCGCGCTGGGCGACCTGATCCGCCGCGCCAAGCGCGCCGGGGCGCGGGTGGGGGTGTTGACCCTAACGCCGGTAGCGCTCGAATCGCGTCCTCAGATCGAAACCTATGCGCGATATAGCGAGCTAATCCGCCAGGCGGCGCGGCGATATGGCGCGTTGCTGGTAGATGTGGAACGCGGCGCCAGAGATACGTTCGATCCATCTGTGATGCTGGCCGAGGATGGCGTTCATCTCACCGCCTCGGGCCACCGTTGGCTGGCCGAGGTGGTTTATCATCATTTGATCAAAGCGAGTGATCTATGAGCTTGCTCTCTCAACTGGTCTGGAAGGTGCGCCGCAATCACGCCGCCGAGCATGCGACGATGCACCTGCTCAGCGCCGCCAATCCCAGCCTGCGCTTGGTGGGGCGCAGCGATTGGAACGGCTTTTCGCTCTATGGCGATGTGGATACCCACGCCGTGTTGCAGGCCGCGTCCGAGGCGCTGGCCAGATTGCGCGGCCACGAAGGGTGGCTGGCCATCCATCCCAATTGCGGCACCAATTTAGCGGCGGCGATCCTGCTGACCGGCGGCGCGGCTTATCTAGCGGCCACGCTTCCGGCGCGGTCAGCGGCGGGGCGAGTGATGCGCGTGGCGTTGGCTATGACGGGGGCTGTGTTGATCGCTCGGCCCGTGGGCGCAGCGTTGCAGCAACTCACCACCACCACCGATCTCGCTGGCGCGCGCGTGCAGGCCGTGCGCCGCGAAGTGGATGGCAAGCTCATCATCCATCGCATCGCCATCACACATGCCAGCCCCGACGCCGGATAAGCGGCTATGTTCTATATCCTGCACGGCGACGAAGAATTCACGCGCAGCGAAGAAGTGCGCAAGCTCGTAGTCCAAGTGCTGGCCGACGGCATGGGCGACCTCAACATCACCCGGCTTGATGGTCGCAAGTTGGGGTTGGATGATCTAATAAACGCCTGCAACACCATACCCTTTCTCACCAATCGTCGCCTGGTGATTGTCGAGAACCTCCTCCAGCGGCTCGATCCCCAGAGGCGCTCAGCAGGAGCCGAGGCGCAAACCTCCGATGATGAACCCACCGAGCCGTCCCCAGTCGCCGATTCGAGCCTGGCGGCCAAACTAGTCGCCTATTTGCCGCAGATGCCCCCTACCACGCGGCTGGTGTTCATCGAGAACAAAACTCTGGGCCGCAATAACCCCGTTCTCAAGCTGGCCGCGCAGACCGAAGGCAGTTATGAGCGCGAGTTCAAGCCGCCCGATGAAGCCGGATTGAACACCTGGATTCGGCAACGCGCCAAGCTCAAAGGCCCGGGCATTGCAGGCGACGCGGCCGGGCTGCTGGCCTCGTTCGTGGGGGCCGATTTGCGCCTGCTCGATCAAGAGTTGGAAAAGCTGGCGGCGCTGACGGGCTATGCGCGCCCCATCAGCGCCGACGATGTGCGCGTCCTGGTGAGCGCCGCCCACGACGCCAACATCTTTGCGATGGTGGATACGCTCGGCCTGCGCGACGCCAAGCGCGCCATGCAGCAATTACAGGAGCTAATCGGCAGCGGCGCCAACGAACTATATCTGCTGGCGATGATCGCTCGACAATTTCGGCTGATCCTGTCCGTCAAAGATTTGGCGCAAAACCGAGGGTTACAGCAAGAGGATATTCGCAAGGAATTAAAGATATCGCACAGCTTTATCGTCGAAAAGCTGGCGCGCCAGGCGCAGCTTTTCAGCATGGATGAGCTGGAGACGATCCTAAATCGTTTGTTAGAGATTGACCAGGCCATCAAAACGGGGCGCACTACAGGGCCGTTGGGTGTAGAGTTATTGGTGATCGAGATTTGCAGTCAGCGACGACCCCAACTTGCTGACTACCAGGGCAAAAGCCGCGCGCGCACGCGCTGAGCGAGTTGCAGTTCTTGCTCGTCGCCTGAACCCAAGTCGAGGTATAGTTGCAATGGGTTCACTACCAGCAGGCGCCGCTCGGTGTCGCATGGCTCCCACAACAGGCTGGGGTCATAAGGCTGGAACACAAAAACGAGCGTCTTACCGGTGTTTTGATAGATGTGCAGCGCTTGCTCCAGACGTTTGACATCGCCTTGCCAGTAGAGCGCCAAGTGCGGAGGGGTATCGGTGTCGGGCAGCAGACAATGCGCGCCCGACCACAATGTGAGCGCCCAGCCGTCACCCAGCGCCGGGCGCAGGGCGGCGAGCTGAGTTTGCAACTCATCCACGTTCAACGTCGAGCGCCAGATTTGGAAGGGGTTGCGGCGCAGATCATAATGCTCGGCCCAGGCGTTGAGCAAATTCCCCGGATCGAGCAGGCTCAGCCCGCCTCGGCTTTTGGCGGCGACGCCCGTTTCCACCAGCGCCGAAGTAGCCATACTGGTGAGGCCCAGGCTGGCTTGCGAGGCGTTGGCCAGGGCGCGCATGGCCCAACGCTTCTCAGGTTGCAACAGCAAGCGGCGCACCACGCGCTCGGCCACGCCCTGGAATGGTTCGCCCACCTGTCGCTTGCGGGCGAGCTGATTCGCTTTACCGCTGATCTCTAAAAAGGCGCGCGGCGTATCCAGCCCGGCGTTGCCCGCCAGGTCAAAAAAACCCACGCCCGCGGCCCGACACAGCGCCTGCGCCTCCTCGGTGAAATAAGGCGCGATCAACACCGGCGTCGCCTCTTCGCCAAGTTGCGTCGGCGGCTCTTGAGTGATACGATGCAAGAAGCGTTTGACCTCTTGGGGATGGCCATCATTCAGGGCGATGCACAATAAGTCCAGTTCGACGCCGCCGCGCCCTAGCGCCACGCGCAGCACCAGATCATAGGGGGCGTAGGCGCGGTCGGCCAGGCGACGCATCGCGCGAAAAGCGAGGTTCGGATAGAGCGCGCCAAAGCTGTGGAGGAATTGAGATTGGACTTCGGTCTGGCGCACGTTCGGCTCCTATGGGGCGAACCGCCGAGATGCTGAGAACGCAGAGTTGGCTCGCAATTAGCATAACATGGCCGTTGATCTCTGTCAATCGCCATCATATCTTGATAAAATATACGGAGGGTGTTCGATGAGATCGGTACGTTTGTTTGGTCCTCGTGATCTACGCCTGGTGGAAGAACCCACTCCCCGGCCTAAGCCCGACGAGGCGCTGATCCGTGTGCGCTCGGTGACGGTGTGCCATTCAGATATTCACTACTACCGCGACGGGCGCATCGGCGACACGATAAGCGATGTGCCGCTGGTGTTGGGCCATGAGTTTTGCGGTGAGGTGGTCAGCGTCCCCGCCGGCGCTGAGCACATCAAGCCCGGCGACCTGGTGGCCGTGGAGCCGGCCGTCAGTTGCGGCCATTGCCGCTATTGCCGCGAGGGCAACCCCAACCTATGTATGAATCTGCTCTTTGCGGGCACACCGCCGTTGGATGGCGGCCTGCGCGAGTATGTCGCCTATCGCCCCGAGTTCCTTTTCCCGCTGCCCGCCGAGTTTAATGCCGACGACGGCGCCATGCTCGAACCGCTGGGCGTGGCGTTGCACAGTTGGGATTTGGGCCGCCTGCGCGTGGGCGAGACGGTAGCCGTCGTAGGCTGCGGCCCGATTGGTTTGCTGCTGGTGCAGCTCGCGCGTTTGGCCGGGGCTACACAGATTCTGGCGGTGGAGCCGCTGGCTTATCGCCGCGAGCGCGCCGCTGAGTTCGGTGCCATCGCCCTATCGCCCGACGAGCCGCTGGCGCGCCGCGCCCAGGAATTGACCGGAGGCCACGGCGTGGATGTGGCCATCGAGGTGGCGGGGACCGTCGCCGCCCAAGAAGAGGCCGCGTTGATGGTCAAGCGCGGCGGCGCGGTGGTGATGGTGGGCATCCCGCCGGAGGATCAACTGGTGCTGACCCATCATATCATCCGTCGCAAAGGATTGACGCTCAAGATCGCGCGGCGCATGAAGCACACCTACCCGCGCGCCATCGCCCTGGTGCAGCGGGGGATGGTCGAGGTGCGCTCGCTGGTGACGCATCATTATTCCTTGGCCGAATCCGACGCCGCTTTCCGGCTGGTGGAGAACTATCAAAGTGATGTGGTCAAGGCCGTCGTGACACCCTGAGCGCGTCTATACGATTGTCTGGACAGGGTTGCGCGCCCCGTCTATACTGGCGACAAAGCCTTTGACCCTGTCACATGAGGAGGTGCGCGATGCAATACGCAGAATTGGGTCGCACTGGTTTACGGGTGAGCCGCCTGTGCCTGGGCACAATGAATTTCGGCGTCACCGCCAGCGAAGAGGAAAGCTTTGCGATCATGGATCGGGCGCTGGAGCTGGGGATCAACTTTTACGACACCGCCGACCGCTACGGCAAGCCTCAAGGTTATGGCTACACCGAAGAGATCGTGGGGCGGTGGTTGGCGCAGCGCGGCCAGCGCGAGCGGATCGTGTTGGCTACCAAAGTGTTCGGGCCGATGGGTCCCGGCCCCAACAATCGCGGGCTGAGCGCCTACCACATCCGCCGGGGCTGCCGCGACAGCCTACGGCGCTTGCAGACCGATCACATTGACCTGTACCAGATGCACCACATTGACCTGGGCAACATCGCGCCCCATCATGTGGATATAGTCGGTAAGGACGTGGCCTTTTACGATGCGCCGCACCTCACGCCGGGCGCGCCGTGGGATGAGATTTGGCAGGCGATGGGGCAGCTCATCGCCGAGGACAAGATTACCTATGTGGGCAGCAGCAACTTTGCCGCCTGGAACATCGCGCAGGGTTGCGAGACGGCCAAAGCGCGCCATATGCTGGGCTTGGTCTCTGAACAGAGCGTCTATAACCTCACCAAGCGCCATGTGGAACTGGAGGTGCTGCCCGCTTGCCGCGCCTATGGGCTGGGGTTTGTCTGTTGGAGCCCATTGGCAGGCGGCTTGCTGGCCGGCGCGTTGGAAAAGGCTGAATCGGGAGGTCGCCGTGACGGCTTGAAACTGAACGAGGCGCAAGAAAAGCAGTTGCGCGCCTACGAGAGCCTTTGCCGCGACCTGGGCGAAGCCCCCGCGACAGTGGCGTTGGCCTGGTTGTTGCACAACCCCGTGGTTACGGCGCCGATCATCGGCCCACGCACAGTGGCGCAGTTGGAGAGCGCCCTGCGCGCGCTAGAAGTGACCCTGGGCGACGACGTGCTCAAGCGGCTGGATGAGATTTTCCCCGGTTTCGGCGGCGCCGCGCCGATGGCGTATGCGTGGTGATTGACCTGATGTGAGAGGGCTGGCCGAGCGGTCTCATCCCTGCTCGGCCAGTTTTTGTTGTAACCAGAGATTCACGAGCGTCTCGATCTGATACATGTTCATATGTTTGCTCTTCGATAGCTGAGGATAGCCCGGTATGTCTCGGTTTGAGTATTGTGACCTTCAAGTCACGGATCTTCCCACAAATCCATTTGAACCACCATGGTCTGCGTCGGACTGACGGCGCATAGATATATCTCGAAATACTGCTCCGCCCAGACTCGTCGGATCTCGCAATCTCCTGCACGGCAAAGTGGATATTCCAGACTCGACCAGTTCTTGAATTGCCAGGTATTTGTGCAATAGCGCTTCATCTGTGCGTCATAGTATTGCTGCATCTTATCCAGAGGAATAGTAACGGTGTATATCTGAGTCTTGCATATGCCCCACGAGCCTCCACCTGTCTCAACCTGTGGCTCGACGCCGGGATATGGTCGAGGTGAAGGCCAGGGCACAAGTTCATAAATGACAGAGGCTATCAGAATCAGAACCATGCCGCCGATGCCACCGGCGATACCGCCAAGAACTGCGTACCCTTTGCCAGCAACCATCCTAGCCACGAGACCGAGGATCGTCCCACCTAGCAGCGCGCCAGTTCCTAGAAAAATCAACCCATCCACAAAGAATCTGGGTTCAGAGATTAGGAACGTTGCGAGACATGCGATAGCCGCGCCAAACGTCGCTCCGATTAGCGCGCCAATGATAGCTCTACGGCGCCGACTATGCTGCGCGTTCATATGCGATCATCCTCGCGTTCGATGGCCGTATCGATGTCGATTCCTGTGAGCAAGCCTCTCATCTCGCGCATGGGTTTGATAGGGATCATTTCGATGCGGCCATCGCAAAGGAGCACCTGGAGTTTTTGACCTGCTCGAATACCTAGCGAGTCGCGGATTCGGCGTGGATCGTTACTCGATACTCGGACGATACCGTGGCGGTCTCCATACGCTGCCTCCATTGTTCAATGGTGCGCGCATCAGGCGTATTATGGCGCGTCGAGCGAGCGCTGACAATAGAATTGCTGCGCGATTTGGGGAATGCTCCTAACGGTGTTATACTCTAATCCCGGGCTTGGCGCTCCACATTTCCTCGGAGGCATACATGACCCGGTATATTTTTTGTACGGGCGGCGTCGTTTCCTCGTTGGGCAAGGGCGTTACCGCCGCTTCGATTGGCCGCATCCTCAAAGCGCGCGGACTGAGCGTCGTTATCCAAAAGCTCGACCCCTATCTCAATGTGGACCCAGGCACTATGTCGCCTTATCAGCACGGTGAGGTGTACGTCCTCGATGACGGCACTGAGACCGACCTCGACTTGGGGCACTATGAGCGTTTTACCGACGTCTCGCTGACCCGCCACGCCAATGTCACTACCGGCCAAATCTACTCCGAGGTTATCTCACGCGAGCGCCGGGGCGATTTCCTGGGCGGCACAGTACAAGTGATCCCCCACATCACCGATGAGATCAAGCGGCGCATCCGCGCGTTGGCCCAGGAGAGCGAGGCCGACGTAGTGCTTGTGGAAGTGGGCGGCACAGTGGGCGACATCGAGAGCCAGCCTTTCCTGGAAGCCATCCGCCAGATGCGTAAGGATGTGGGGACCGACAAGACTTGCTATGTTCATTTGACGCTGCTGCCCTATATTCGTTCCACCGGCGAACTGAAAACCAAGCCCACCCAGCACAGCGTAGCTGAATTGCGCGGCATCGGCATTCACCCCGATGTGTTGGCCTGCCGCGCCGATTATCCCATCACCCCCGACTTGCTCGACAAGATCGCTCTCTTTGGCGATGTGGACCGTGAGGCGGTGATCCCGTTAGAGACGGCGGATACGATCTATGAAGTGCCGCTGGTGCTGGAGCAGTTTGGGCTGGGCGACTATCTCACTCGCCGTCTTGGGTTCGGCGTCATCCAGCCCGACCTCGACGGTTGGCGCGATTTGGTGCAGCGCATCAAGAACCCCACGCGCGACGTGCGCATCGCCTTGGTGGGCAAATACGTGGGGCTGCACGACGCTTATCTGAGCGTGCACGAGTCTATCTTGCACGCCGCCGCCCACTACGGCTGCCGGGCGATCATTGATTGGGTGGATGCCGAAGAGGTTGAGCGGGGCAACGCAACCGAACAACTGGCGCGCGCCGACGGCATCATCGTGCCGGGCGGTTTCGGCGAGCGCGGAATCGAGGGCAAGATCATGGCGGCGCGTTATGCTCGCACCCGCCGCGTACCCTATCTGGGCTTGTGCTTGGGCCTGCAAGTGATGATTATTGACTTGGCGCGCCAGGTGTTGGGCGACAACACGGCCAACAGCGCCGAATTCGCGCCCGATACAGCGCACCCCGTAGTGGATTTGATGCTGGAACAGCGCCACATCACTAACATGGGCGGCACCATGCGCCTGGGCAAGTATCCTTGCCAGTTGGTCGAGGGCACCAAAGCGCGCGCAGCCTATGGCGCCGAGCTGATCTATGAGCGTCACCGCCATCGTTACGAGATCAATAACCGCTACCGCGACGTCTTGGCAGCCGCCGGCATGATCTGGAGCGGACAATCGCCCGATGGCCAGCTCGTCGAGATCGCCGAGGTGCGCGATCATCCCTTTATGGTGGGTAGTCAGTTCCACCCCGAGTTCAAGACGCGCCCCAACCGCCCGCACCCGCTGTTCCGCGATTTCATTGCGGCGGCGCTCAACAAGGAGTAGCGTTCAGCGAACAGCGATCAGTCTCAACACGCATGATGACTGATCGCTGTTTTGTTTCTACCGGCAGGATAGATACAGCCTAGTCGCCGCCGTATTGGATCGCCCCGCAGGGGAACACGCCTACCTTAGCGGCGGGGCCATACTCCTTTTCCAAGAGCGCCACGACTTCGGGCCACGTCTTACAAAAGATCGTCTGCGGGCCGAACTGCGCCTTGACGTCGTAACGGTTCATCCCCGGTGAGAATATAACTTGACGGATTTGCGGCACGGCGCTGTTGCTGCCGCCGATGCCCGACCGATTGCGCATCCTGAACGATGTGCCCGGCCCCATCACCGAATGATACCCCAACCCTTCTGGGCAGGCGCTCGTGATCACCAAAGTGCCGTTCTCGCGAAGCGCCTGCTCGCGCGCCCCGTAAAGCGGCACGGCGGCCATCGCTGCCTGGGTGCCCTCGGTGTCTTTGGGCCAAGCGTTGCAAATGATGGCGTCCATCCCCATCGGCACAAAGCTCTTGTACAGCACCTTGCCGATCTCGACGCCCTTCCAATAGGCCGCCTGTGGGTCGCCGGCCACCATCGCCATGATGCCGCCCTCTTCGTTCAGCATCGGGTTGACGACGTATTCCAGCCCGACGATGCGCGCTACCTCGTCAATATGTTCACGGAATACTTCGTCGGGGCAGTACGAATGGTTGGCGTAGATGCTCTGCCAGCCAGAGACGCCGGGCAGAATCAACTTGGAGCCGCCGCCAAAGATACGCCCGCGCGGCGTAATCATGCCGGCGGTGAGTTTCAGGTCGGAACGGGCGAAATCGCGGTTGACCCAGATGGGAATGCCCTGCGAGGAGAGACCATAGTATTCCAGATTGTCTTGGGCATTGTGCACCACCACCTCGATCCGCTCCACCAGATCGAGACCAATCTTTTTGATGAGATCGGGGCGAGTGACGGCGCGATGAGCGGCGACGCCGCAGACGATGCGCACCTTGTCGTCGCCCAAGCCGCCGGCGGCCAGTTCTTCCAGAATGTAGGGCAAGGTGCGATAGGTGGGCGTGGGCCGGGTGAGATCGTCAATCACAATAGCGGCGTCGCGCCGGCCGCGAGCCAGGTCGTGCAGGCGCGGCGCGCCGATCGGTTCGGCCAGCGCCTTGCGGATACCGGCGTCGCCGATGTCAGGTCCGCCCTTCATGTGGCTCACCGTCACCTGAAAGGTATCGGGGAAGGTCATCTCAAAGTGCGTGTTCTCGTACCACATGGACCAGGGGACAGAAACGGTTTGCATGAGCCTCCTTATCAACCGGGATACGTGATGACGGCATTATAGCGCACGGTGGCTGAGATTGTCATCTGTCCGTTGCGATCTCGTCGTTGGCCGCGCTGTACCCGGTGCGTACCGGTTCTGTGCCAGGTACAGAACACGTACAGGGTAACAGAACAGGATAGAAATTACTGATCTGGGCATGATTTTCTAAACGCCCCGGCGCCCACAAGGGCGCGACTACAGTAGCCTAGCGCCTTGTGCGCGTGATGCGGCGTTTGGTATCTTGTGCTCAGATCAATAAGTATGATGATGAGTGCATTCGTCGGGCAATAGGGCTTGTTACATTGCCCGATCTGCGTCGGACTCCCAACGGGACGAAAATCAGGGATCATTCGACAGCCGTTATGCTATAAGGTATAATGGGGTTTTGTCTGCTCAAGACGCGACGGCGCTGCACAACAAGGAGGATTACCCATGCCAGACGTCATTATTCGCCCGCTCGACATCGCCCAAGATGCCGAAAAGGTAGCAGCTATGTGGAACGGCAGCGACCTGCAATGGCCCGGAAGCTGGACCGACGGCGTGCCCATCACCGCCGAAAACGTGCGCGAATGGGAACGCAATCGCCGCCATCTGATCGTCTATGTGGCCGAGGTGGGCGACGAGATCGCCGGTTATTGCAGCTTTATGACCGATCACCATGGCCTGGAAAACGAGGGCTATCTCGCCCTGCTCAACGTACACCCCAAGTTCCAGAAAATGAGCATCGGTCGGCGCTTGATCCAGGCCACCATCGAACGCTCCGTCCAAGAGGGGTGGAAGCGCCAGACGCTGGGCACCTGGTCGGCCAACTTTAAGGCCGTGCCCACTTATAAAAAGACCGGCCACTTTTGGACGCCAGATTCATCCGTGTGGATGCAGAACTTTATCCCGGGCGCGCTCCAGATGGCGCTGGCTAAGCCGTTTTTTGCCAAGCACGACTGGTACAGTTGCTATGTGCGCGAACTGACCCAGGAATGGGACGACCAACGCTGGGAGGGGCTAAAGGTTTTTACCGAGCACTGGGATGCGGCGGGCGAGGCGCTCACCATCTGGATTGACCGCGAGGCGCGCGCGCCGGTGGCGGTAGAGACCGACGCCCTGCAAGTGGCCGCCATCGCCAGCGACATCGAGCCGCTGGCGGGCAGCGCGGCGCCCATCAAGTGGCGCGTCATTAACAAGAGCGCAGAGCCGATCCAGGTCTATCTGCACGCTCTGGGCGACGAGGGGCTGAGCATTGATCATCGCGACGCCTTTGTCGTACCTGCCGGGCAGACGGTGGAGCGGGTGGGCGAGGTCAAGGTGGCCGCCACTGCTTCGCGCGAAAAGGACGATGGCACGGCTCCGGCAGTGCGCTCGATCATTCGCCTAAACAACGATGAAGTCGAGTTGTTCTCGGGCCTGCGCGTTAAAAAGCCGCTCAGCGTGGATACGTCGCCCGACGCGATCTGCCTGCGCCCTGGCGCAGCGAGCGCGATCCAGGTTCAGCTTCATAGCGAGATGAAAGACAAGGCCACAGCGCGGGTCTATCTCACTCTGCCCGAGGGCCTGCAAGGCGATTGGAGCTATCGGGAGGTGGAATTAGGGCCGGAGGCGCACGCGAGCCTGCCGCTCACGCTCACGGCGGCGCGCGAGGGCGTCTATAGCCTGGCCGGCCGATTGGAGCGCGATGGCGCTGAGGGCGAGGCGTTCAGTTGGCCCATCTTTTGCCTGGCGGCTGGCGGCATGATTGCCCAGCGCGACGGCAAATCGGTGCGCATCGAGACCGACGCCTTGCGCGTGAATGTGGCTGCCAGTGAGGGGCAGATCAAGGTGGAGGATAAAGCCACCAACTATCCGATCCTCTCGCTGTCGCCGTTGGCTGGCCCACCCTACTGGCCGTCGGCCACGCAGAAAAAGGACTTTGAGTTGACCCTGGAGGAGCGCGATGGGCGCGCTCATCTGCACCTGTGGGCCGAATCCAAGTACGACAAGGGGCTGTACATCCACGAGGAGATCAGTTTCGCGCCTACAGGCCTGGGCGAGGTGCGTTGCTATCTGGAAAACAGGGGAAGCCAACCCATCACGCGCAGTTTGCGGTTATCGGCGCGCTCGGCGGATCGGGAGCTAGAAACGTACGTGTTTCCGCTCAAGTGTGGTCTGGTGCGCTCGGCCGGCGGCCTGTATCCCGTTCGCGAGGATGACGCCCCGCGCGACCCGGCGGGCTACGCCGAGCCGTGGATCGCCTGGGAGCATCGCGGCGCGACGGCGGGCGTGGCCTGGGGCGCGGCAACGCAGCGTTTAGATATCGACTGGAGCGCCACGTGCGACCCCGTTGACTTGGCGCTGGCCCCCGGCGAGCGTTCAGCGGCGGCGTGTTATGCGTTCTATGCCGGTTCTGGCGATTGGCGCGCTTCCCGCCGGGCTTTACTGGCCTGGGCCAATAAGCCTGCCCTGCCCGAGCCGCAGCCGCGCCCGGTCTATCGGGCGCTGGTCGAGCCGCAAGTGATGGCGACGGTGTCGCCCACAGCGACGGCGAGACTGATCGTGGATGCCGCCTCGAACCACAAGGCAAATGGCGAGGTGCGGATCATGAGCGCCGACGGCCTGACAGTGGAACCGGCGCAGGTTGCCATTGCCGACCTGGAGCGCGGCCACAGCCTGGAGCGCGAGGTGGCCATCCGCCTGCCGGAGGGTCGCCTGGGCGCGTTTCACGGCGAGGCGGCGCTCGACCTGACGCTCGTGTCGCAATGCGAGGTGTTCACCATCTTGCGCTTGGGTGATGAACGCGCCGTAGAGGTGAGCCAGGGCGAACAGGCGGGTCGTGAAGTGTGGACGATCCGCAATGGGGCGCACGAGTTCGTCGTGGCGCCGGGTTATGGGCCGAGCATGGTCGCCTGGAACTATCAGGGCGTGAACCAACTCTGCAGCGGCTTCCCCGAACCGATGGGCTTTGGTTGGGTGTACCCGTACTTTGGCGGCATCCATGCCATCCTGGTTCCCGGCGGTTTCTGGGGCGACGAGGGCTATTTGCACCGCGAGCAGTTTACCGCGCAAGCCATCGAGGTGCGCGATGCGCAAGGGTTGCTCTGGCGCGGCGTGCGCCTGAGCGGGCGGCCCGAGCGCCGCGAGTTGCACGATCTGGCCATAGAGCTGGATTATCTGACGCTGGGCGCTTCTAATGTGCTCAAGTACGTCTATCGTTTACGCAATCTGCGCGACGCGCGGCAGACCGCTACAATGGGCAGCCGCGTGGCGTGCAGCCTGGGCGGCAAGATCACCGACGTGGTTTTGCGCGGCGAGGGCATCACTCGGCAACCAGCGCCCTGGGCCGCCTGGCAGATGGAGCGTGAATGGGGAGCCGTGACCCAACCATCCTCGGGCTGCACGATGTTGATGGTGGGCCAGCGGGCCGATGTGGGGCTGCTCGATATGGGCCAATACGGCCGACTTCTGGGAGTACACAGTGAGGTCAAGCTCGCGGCCAACGAGACCAAGGAATATGTGTACTATTTGGCGCTGGCCGATTCGTTCGCCGCCGCTGAGCAGTACATCGCGCTCAAGAACTATAAAGGGTGATTAGCGATCAGCGATCAGCCGTCAGCAGGCCTCTGGTCGTTCGCTGTGGCTGATCGCTGAATGCCGATTGCTTGAAGGAGGCTGCCATGAACCTGCGTATCCCCGGGCCAACGCCTTTGCCGCCCGATGTGCTCGCCGCCATGAGCCAACAGATGATTGACCATCGCGGCCCCGAGTTTGAGGCCATGATGGGCGAAGTCACGGTTGGCCTCAAAACATTCTTCGAGACGCAGCACGATTTGCTGATCTTGACCGCGTCGGGCACGGGCGGGCTGGAGGCGGCCATCGTCAATACCCTGTCGCCGGGCGACCGCGTGTTGGCGGTGTCGGTGGGCGTCTTTGGCAACCGTTTCGCCGAGATCGCCGCCGCCTATGGCGCCAGCGTGACCAAGCTCAGCTATCCGATGGGGCAGGCCGCCGATCCCGACGAGGTGGCCGCCAAAATCGCCCAGGAAGGGCCGTTCGCAGCGGTGCTGTTCACCCATAATGAGACTTCTACCGGCGTTACCAACGACGCGGAGGCGCTCTGCCGGGCCATCCGTTCGGCGGCTCCCGAGTCGCTCATCCTAGTGGACGCTATCAGCAGCGTGCCCGCCATTCGCCTGCAAACCGACGCCTGGGGCTGCGATGTGGTGGTGGCCGGCTCGCAGAAGGCGTGGATGGCCCCTCCGGGAGCGTCGTTCGTCAGCATGAGTCCGCGCGCTTGGGAGGCCTACGAACACGCCAGGATGCCGCGTTTTTATTTTGATCTGGGCCAGGCGAAAAAATACGCCGACCAGCGCCAGACCCCGGCTACGCCCGCGATGCCAGTGTTTTTTGCGCTGCGCGCCAGCTTGAACAAGTTGGTGGCGGAAGGCCCAGAGGCGATCTGGGCGCGACACGAGCATCTTGGCGCGTATTGCCGTCAAGGCGTGTTGGATTTGGGCCTGGGCCTGTTCGCCGCCGAGGGACATCGTTCCAACACCGTGACGGCTATCTCGCTCAAACCCGGCCAAAGCGCCGCCAAGATTCTGGCTGCGCTGCGCGAGCGTTATGACATCATCGGCGGCGCCACTCGCGCGCCTGGGGTCGAGATGATCCGCCTCGCCCACATGGGCTATGTCAGCGAGGCCGACCTGGACGCTGTTTTTGTCGCCTTGCGCGAACTGATCGCCTGAATGGAGCGCATTGCCTACTAGCGAACGTTCGTCGGATTCGAGCAACATCGCGCGCGCGGCGGGGATCAATGCGCTGGGCAACGTGGGCAGCCGCGTGCTGGGTTTGGTGCGCGAGTCGGTCATCGCCAGTATTTTCGGCGCGAGCGGCGCCACGAGCGCGTTCGACGCCATCAGTAGCGTACCAAAGTTTGGCTATGAGCTGCTGGTGGGCGGCATGTTGAGCGCCGCGCTGGTGCCCGTGCTCAGCGAATACGCCACTGACGAACGCAAGGGCGAACTCGACCGTATCCTCTCTATTTTGCTTACGCTCACGGGCGCGGTGATGATCGGCGTCGTGATTCTCCTGGAAGCGGGCGCGGCCTGGGTGGCTCCGCTGCTGGTGGGCGGGTTCGACGCCGATCTGTTGCGCACGGCCCCCCGGTTGACGCGGATCATCGTCCCCTCCATCCTGATCTATGGCCTATCGGGCATGTTGCAGGCCTACCACTATGCTCGGCAAGAGTTCGCCTATCCAGCGATGGGCGCCCCCGCCCACAATCTGGGCGTCATCGTAGCGGTGATATTGCTGGCGGGCAGGCTCGACATCTATAGCCTCAGCGTGGCCATCCTCGTAGCGGCGACCACCCAGCTTCTGGTGCAGCTTCCTGGCCTGCGTCGCACGCGGTTGCAGCTTAATTTCGATTGGCGTCATCCGGCGGTGCGGCGTATTCTGAAACTCTATGCGCCGGTGGTGTTGAGCCTCGTCATCTCGAACGTAGGCGTCATCATTGACCGCAACCTGGCCTCGCGCACCGTTCACGAGGCTATCACCTGGATGAATAAGGCGACCTTTCTTATCCAATTGCCCCAGGGCTTGGTTTCGATGGCCATCTCGCTGGCGGTGCTGCCCACGCTCTCGCAGATTGACGCCAAACAAGAGCTGGATCGCTTCAAGCGGACATTGAGCGCGGGTTTGCGGCTGGTGTTGGCGTTGATTATCCCGGCGACGGTGGGACTCTATGTGTTGGGGACGCCCATCGTGCGGCTCATTTTCGAGCATCGCGCCTTTACGCCGGAGGATACCCGTCAGACCTGGCTGGCCCTGGCCTGCTATCTGCCTGGTTTGCCCTTTGTGGCCATTGATCTACCGCTGGTCTTTGCCTTCTACGCCCAAAAGGACACGGTGACGCCGGTGGTGGTGGGCATCATCGCCGTGGTGGTCTATCTCATTGTAGGGCCGTCGCTGGCCTTTCTAGCAAGCTGGGGCTTTCTGGGGTTGGTGGCCGCCAACTCGGCGCAATGGATCAGCCATGCGCTAATTATGCTGCTGGTCTTTCGCCGCAGATTCGGCGGATTGCGTGGCTATGGGGTGATGCTAACTACTGGCAAGGCGCTGGCGGCCTCGACCCTGGTGGCTGCGCTGAGCTTGGGCAGCTATGCCTTGCTCATTCGCGCGCCTCATCCAGGCGGATTCATCGGCGAACAGGAGGTGGAGGGGGTGTGTACTGGGCGGTGGGCGCTTGGGGATTTGGTTGGGGCGAGGGGCCTGGCGGGCGGCCCCCGCCCTCAAGCTGGTCGAGGTCGAGACGCTGATCGGCGCATTTCGGCGGCGATTAGGACGCTGAATGCGTGGTTGGAAAACTGCGCCTACGCCGTTGCTTGGCGCGCAAACTCGACCGCCTGGCGCAGTCTGGCGTGCAGCTCTTTCGGTGACCACCCGCGCAGCGCCGCAATGCTGATCTCCATCGTTACAGGCCCGGCATAGCCATCGGCGGCGACCCGCTTTAAAAAGTCGGCCAATAGCAGATAGCCTTCTCCGGGCATCTGATGGTGGAGGAAAAGAGTGCGCAGCGCGTGGATGGGCGCGGGCGTGTCGCCGGGCTTCAAGTCGCAGAGGTGAATGTTGGCCAAGCGTTCGCGCACCAGATCATATGAGGCGCTCAGATCCAACCCTGCCGTGCCGGCGTGGCAGGTATCGAACGTGACATCGAGATCATAGCGCCGCGCCAGATCGAGCAACACGGGCAACCGGCTCAGGACGCTGTGCTGATCGCGCGGAAAGTACATCCCCGGGTTTTCCAACGCCAGGCGCGTACCGCCCTCGTCTAGCATCTCGCGACACGCCAACATTGTGCGCAGCCACCTTTGGGCCGAAGGCTCCGCCCAACGCAAGGCCATGGGGTCGTGAAACACTACGCACGGGCAGCCCAACGCCCTGCCAAAGCGCGCCGCATCCTCAATGCGCCCCGCGCCCGCGCCGCGCGGGCTCCAACCCATCAACGATTGATGCACCGTGTAAATCTCTATCCCGTGGGCGCGAGCCAACCTGGCCACGGCGCGCGGACCGCGCAGCCAGGCTTCAGGCCCCATCACCAGTTCAACGCCGGTGAAACCGACCTCGGCGGCCAGCCGAAAAGTGGCGCTCAGGGGCAGATGGTAGAGGCAGGCGGTGGAAAGGCTTAGTTGCACGACGTGGTTAACGGGTTGCGATCTCCCGTCGCTCCTTCGATGAGATAAAGGCCGTGATCGCGGATATAGCTCTCGACGGCGGCGGGAACCTGATAGCGAATCGGCAACCCCTGCGCCACTCGTTGGCGGATGGCGGTGGCCGAGATGTCCAACGAGATGCTGGTGATGACGTGGGTTGCTTGCGACAAGCCGGGGATGTCGCGCTCCAGGGCGGCCAAGTCGGTCTCGTAACCGGGCCGGGCGATGGCCACTAGTCGTGCGAGCTGTACAATCTCGCGTGGCCCGCGCCAGGCGCGCAGATGACAGAGCGAGTCCATCCCCAGGATGAAATACAACTTGGCTTGCGGGCCATATTCCGCCTTGAACGCGCGTAGCGTATCCACCGTGAACGAA
This sequence comes from uncultured Anaerolineales bacterium, assembly GCA_964649365.1. Lineage (GTDB taxonomy): Bacteria > Chloroflexota > Anaerolineae > UBA1429 > UBA1429 > CAZYPJ01. The sequence continues at coordinate 26,214 of CAZYPJ010000014.1, forward strand.
GGTCCATCACGGTCCAAATCTACTCGTGAGAGCGCAAAAGCGGGGTGATCGGCGATGGCGAGTTGCACCATGCAACAGCGATCTTCCGCCGACGCAGCCATGGCTGCGCTTTTGAGCGGCGAATAGCGCGCCGGAACAAAGACGATGCGCTCCAACTCCAGCGCTACTCGAGCCTCCTCGGCGATAATCAGGTGGCCGATGTGGATGGGGTCGAAGGTGCCGCCCAAGATGCCGATGCGCCGTTCGCGCGGCGCCGATGGGTATTGCGTGAGATGCGTGTCTAGCGCCATTCCAATTCGTATTGGCCAATGAAAACGGTGTCGCCCAGTTGTACGCCCAATTCTTCTAGTTTGGCTGCGATACCGCGCGCGATCATGACGCGCTCAAAGCGCTCCAACGATTCATCGTTGGTCCAATCGGTCATCGAGGCGATGCGCTCGATCTCTTCGCCGGTAACGTGGTAGGAGCCGTCCTCCTCGCGGCTGACGGTAAACACCATGCGCTCGGCGCGTTCGTGTGGGCGAAAGACAAACAGCTCTTCGTCGGTCAGCGGCTCGGCGGGCAGTTCCGCCAGGCGTGCAGCGACGGCGCGCATCAGGTCGCGCACACCCTCTTGTGTAGCCGCTGAAAGGGCATAAACATGGCCAACCTCGGCCTTTAGCGCCTGCTGCACTATGCCGAGCTGCTCGCGCGCCTCGGTTACGTCCATCTTGTTGACGGCTACGATCTGCGGTTTGGCTGCCAAACGCTCGCTATATTGCGCTAACTCGTTATTGATGGCGCGATAATCGGCTACTGGATCGGGGCTGGCGCCATCGAGTAGATGAATCAGCAGCCGTGTGCGTTCCACGTGGCGCAAAAATTGCAGCCCCAAGCCTGCGCCTTCATGAGCGCCTTCGATCAGGCCGGGGATGTCTGCCATCACAAAGGTGCGCCCGTCCACCTCTACCACCCCAAGGTTGGGGGTAAGGGTGGTGAAAGGGTAGTCGGCGATCTTGGGCCGGGCGGCGCTGACCGAGGCCAGCAGGGTGGATTTGCCCGCATTGGGCTTGCCCAGGATACCTACATCGGCGATGAGCTTGAGTTCCAGGTCAATGGTGCGCTCCTCACCTGGCGCGCCTTTTTCTGCGAACTTGGGCGCCTGACGCGTGGACGATTTGAACGACTCGTTGCCGCGCCCGCCGCGCCCACCGCGCGCCACCAGCACTACCTGGCCATGTTCGGTCAAGTCGCCTAACAGCTCGCCGGTGACATGGTCACGGGCCACAGTGCCGGGTGGCACGTCAATGTAGATATCCTTGCCATTGGCACCCTCCATGCCTTTGCCCAAGCCATGGCTGCCGCGCTCGGCGCTAAAGTGACGTTTCTTGGTGAACACCACCAGAGTATTGTATTGGTCGTCAACGCGCAGGTAAACGTCGCCGCCCTTGCCGCCGTTGCCGCCGTTCGGTCCGCCAAAGGGCACAAACTTTTCGCGGCGAAAAGCGACGCAACCGTTGCCGCCGGCCCCTGCACGCACAGAAATCATCGCGTAATCGAAAAACATTCCGTACACCTATCCTTTCAATACAGAGGAGAATACTTAAAAAAGCAGCGCCTGTCAAAGTCGCATTTGCATTTGACCTCAGCCCAAATGTTTGCTATAATATGTGTGAAATCCGGCCCCACCGGATGATGTGGTCTTGACCTCAATCCCGAGCGCCTGAATACACACAGGAACGCTGCGACTTTATTTTTCTGCCTCATCATCTCATTTACTGTCTCCCAAGCCCTGCGCTTTCGCCTATACGCATCGCGATAGGCGACTATTGGGTTGCGTCATGGTGATATGTCTCCCCATGTTCAGAATTCAATGGAGTGGTCAAAGTGAATATTGTTGAGCTTGAGACGCTGACTCTGAGCGACCTCCGCGATATGGCTCGCACAAGAGAAATCGTGGGCTACAGCCGCCTCAAGAAGCAGGACTTGATCTTTCGCTTGTTGCGAGCGCAGGCGGAGGAGCGCGGTTTGATTTTCGGCGGCGGCGTGCTGGAGATCGTTCAGGATGGCATCGGCTTTTTGCGCAGCGATCACTTGCTCCCCGGGCCAGAGGACGTGTACGTCTCGCAATCGCAGATCAGGCGGTTTGCTTTGCGCACAGGCGATTACGTCATCGGTCAGGTGCGGCCACCCAAAGAATCCGAAAAATACTATAGCCTGTTGCGCGTTGAGGCGATCAACGGCCTCGACCCCGAACAAGCCAAACACCGCCCAGTATTCGAAAAGCTCACGCCGATCTTTCCTTTCCAGCAATTTCGCCTCGAAACCACGCCCGACATCTTTGCTACGCGCTTGATTGATTTGCTCGTACCCATCGGTCGCGGGCAACGCGGCCTGATCGTCTCGCCGCCCAAAGCAGGCAAGACGACAATCCTCAAGCAGATCGCCAACGGCATCACTGCCAACTTTCATGATGTCCACCTGATGGTGGTGCTGGTGGGCGAGCGTCCTGAAGAGGTGACCGATATGGATCGCTCCGTCGAGGCTGAAGTGGTCAGCTCCACTTTCGATGAGCCGGTGCAGAACCATGTGCGCGTGGCCGAGATGGCTTTGGAACGGGCCAAACGCCTGGTAGAGGTGGGCCGTGATGTGGTGATCCTGCTGGATAGCATCACCCGTTTGGCGCGCGCCTATAACCTGACGGTCCCGCCTAGCGGGCGCACGCTATCGGGCGGCCTCGACCCGGCGGCGGTGCATCCGCCCAAGGGCCTCTATGGCGCGGCGCGCAAGCTGGAAGAAGCAGGCAGCCTCACTATCATCGCCACTTGCCTAGTTGACACGGGCAGCAAAATGGACGATATTATTTATGAAGAGTTCAAGGGCACCGGCAACATGGAATTGCATCTGAACCGGCGCCTGGCCGAGCGGCGCATCTTCCCGGCCATTGATATCCAACGCTCGGGCACTCGCCGTGAGGAGCTATTGCTCGATCCGCAGGTATTGAATCGCGTGTGGACTTTGCGGCGCATGATTGACACCATCGGCGGCCTTGAATCGGTCGAGTTGATCTTGGAGCGGTTGCGCCGCACCAAGGCCAATTCCGAATTCCTGGCTACGCTGAACAAGGAAATCTAGTTGGAACGTTCCACACCGTTCGAGATCAATCTGGAACGCCAGGATAGCGACAGCACGGCTCTGACGTGGGTTCGGCGCGTAGAATGGTTCTTTCGCGACCTGCCCACCATGTCGCGTTATGTGGGGCACATAGCTTTGGCGCTGTTGATCTACGTGATCGCCAGCGATGTGGTGCCTTCGGGATTACACGGCCCCTCGCGGGGCTATGTGGCGACAGCGCGCAGTGCTGCGATATCTGGCCATGACCTAGCCACTGAGGAAGCTAACGCCGAGATGCTGGCCAGCTTCGATGATGGCGCCGAAGAGCGTTATCTCGAGCGCAGCTCGGCGCCCTTTACCGTGCGCGTGTTGCGCGATATTATCCCCAGCGCCGTGGCTGAGCCTCAGCGCGCGGTGCGCACCTCGGTAACGACCTACAAAGTGCAACCGGGCGATACAGTGCTTGGCATCGCTGAAAAATTTGGCCTCAAGGGCAGCAGTTTGCTTTGGGCCAACGAGAAGCTAGATAGCAACCCCGATGTGCTCCAGGTGGGTCAGGAACTGAACATCTTGCCGGTGGATGGCGCCTATCATACGGTGGCCAAAGGCGATACTGTCGAATCTATCGCGTCCAAGTACAAAGTAGATCCCTCGGTCATTATTAGTTACGGCGGCAACAAATTGACGGCTTCCTCCAAGCTGGAAGTTGGGCAAAAGATTATCGTACCCGGCGGCGTCAAACCTTACGTAGCCAAGCGCGTCGTAGCTTATGCTGGCACCATTCCTACCGATGCTAAAAAAGGCACCGGTGGCTTGGTGTGGCCTATGAGCGGCAGCATCAGTCAAAAAGCATGGGCCGGTCACATGGCCATAGATATCGCCGCCCCCAAAGGCACGCCCATCTATGCCTCCGATTCGGGCTTTGTGATCCAGGCTGGATATACGACCGTAGGCTATGGCAACATGGTTGTTGTAGATCATGGAAACGGTTATCAAACGCTCTATGCCCACATGAACAAAATCTATGTCGAGGTGGGCCAATCGGTGGCCAAAGGAGAGTTGGTCGGCGAGTGCGGCGCTACGGGCCGGGCTACCGGCTACCATTTGCACTTTGAGGTGATCAAAGACGGCGTGCGCCGCAATCCGATGAGCTACTTGCCTTAGAAACACCAGACCTTGGCAAGGCAGTCTGCATTATTCCGGCTATCAGCGATCAGCCGTCAGCGTTCGAGTCTCGAACGCTGACG